>CAXGVD010000194.1:0-5522 GCA_964012695.1 uncultured Opitutia bacterium | reverse complement strand
GCGGGCGAAGCGGCGTTCCAATTCGCCAAACGCCTAACGTCCTCTACGCCCACCTTCTCTTCGTCACAGTTGCGCAGTAAAGATTCCAGTACCACGCGAATACTAACGGGCAAACGTGAAACACGCCCCACCCCGGATTCCTCCAAGGCAGGCAAAGAATAATAACATTTCTCGACTCCATTGGAATCAAGACTTCTCAGGGCGCCGAAGTTGTCCTGCATGATCAGGTAAGTAGGTTGGGAACGGATTGAATGACGATGGACTAAAGGGAGCACGGCCAAAAAACCTGTCTACAAGGCGGCCTTCAAGGCGTCGAAGTCGGGCAACTCCTTCGGGTCATCCGACGACCACCCGAAAGAAATCACCCCCTCCTTGTCCACCACGAAGGCGGAACGCTTAGACACCCCGGAAAAACCGATGAAATCCTCGTACAGCACGCCGTAAGCCTTCGAAACCTCCTTGTTGAAATCACTTAGCAACGAAAAATTGAGGTCTTCCTGCTTAGCCATCACTTCTTGGGCGAACGGACTGTCCACGCTTATTCCATACACCACCGCGTCCAAATCTTCATAGGCGGTCATGTCGTCACGCACGGAACAAGCCTCCCCCATGCAAACGCTAGTGAAAGCGAACGGGAAAAACAAAAGTACGGTTTGTTTTTCGCCAAAATTGGTACTCAAGGTCACGTCCGCGAGACCTTCCGCAGTTTTCGTCTTGAGGGTGAAGTCGGGCGCTTTGGCGCCTGTGATCAAGGCCATGGTATCGTATCTCCGTTAGTAAAGGGTTTGCAAAGTTCCTTTCAGGGCGAAAATTCGTAGCTAACATCCGAGCACGCGAAAGCAAGCGGAATAGGTTACAAAAAGCCGACGCCCGCGCTTTTTCTTTGCCCGCCACTCCCGAGAAAGCCATTTTCCATCTCTTTTCCACTTCGCCATGACCGACACCGACCGCCTTCTTTCCAACGCCGACGTCATCATCGGCCAAGAGGAACTCGTCGAACGCATCGCCGCCGGCAAGCGCCTCAAGGTCAAGTTCGGCGTGGACCCCACCCGCCCGGACCTCACGTTCGGTCACCTCGTCGTCCTCAACAAGCTACGCCAGTTCCAAGGGCAAGGACACGAAGCCATCCTCCTCATCGGCGACTACACCGCACGCATCGGAGACCCAAGCGGGCGCTCCGCCCTGCGCCCCGAACTCACCCCCGAGGAAGTGGAAACCAATGCCGCCACCTACCTCGAGCAAGCCTTCCGCATTCTCGACGAGTCCCAAACCACCGTACGCCGCAACAGCGAATGGTTTGAGGGAATGAACTTCGGCGACGCCCTACAACTCACCCGAAAAATGACCGTCGCCCGCATGCTCGAACGCGACGACTTCTCCAAACGATACAAGGATAACACCCCCATCTCCATCGTCGAGTTCCTCTACCCCCTCGTCCAAGGCCACGACTCCGTGGAACTCCAAGCTGATGTCGAGCTCGGCGGTTCCGACCAACTCTTCAACATGCTCGTAGGGCGCGCCCTCCAAAAGGACGCAAGCCAACCCGAACAAGCCGTTATCACCCTGCCCCTACTTGTCGGTCTGGACGGCTCCCGCAAAATGTCCAAGAGCTACGACAACTACGTCGCCTTCAACGACTCGCCCAAGGACATGTTTGGCAAAATCATGTCCATCCCAGACGATGTCATGCCGCCCTACCACGCCCTCCTCCTCCTCACCCCCGAAGAAGAAATCCGCTCCTTGAAAGACGAGCACCCCATGCAGGCGAAGAAAGACCTCGCCCAACGACTCACCGCCAAGTTCCACGGCGACGAAGCCGCCATGCGAGAACGCCAACAATTCGAACAAGTTTTTTCCCGGCGGGAAAACCCTGAGGACATGCCCGCCTACTCTTGGGGCCAACTCGCCGGAGACGCTCCCGAAGCCACACTCCTCGACCTTCTCGCCGCCACGGGCTCCTTCGGCTCCAAAGGCGAAGCCCGACGCCTCGTCACCCAGGGAGCCGTTAAAATCAATGACGAAAAACGCACCGACCCCTTTCTCTCCATCCCGCTCCCTGAGGAAGACCTAATCGTCCGAGCCGGCAAACGAGTCTTCTTCAAAATTAAAGGGAAATAATTATTTAATTTTATTTACCCTCGCCTCTCGTAGCCTCTTCCTAGTTCTCCTCGCCGCCTAAAGATTCCGGAGAAGTTTCTTAAGGCCGCGTTTCTTCCTTCTTTTCTGGCACCGACTTGGGAGGAAGCGCGGCGGAAGCGGGAACGAGTTCCACCTCGGTGACGTCCTTCTTGCCCCGGCACTCTTCGAGCAAAACCTCCACGGCCTTTTCCAGTTGCCTGTCCTTGCCCGCGGACATATCTCCAGGAAAAGGACGAACCTCGAAGTCGGGAACGGCTCCGTTCCCTTCCATGTCGCGCCCGTCATCCAGCTTGTACCATCCGCGAAACGGCAGGGACATGTCGCCGACGTCGAGAAACTTTTCTCCCGAGTAGATGGAGATCACGCCTCCCACCGTACGCGTTCCCACCAACTTACCACGCTTCGTAGCCTTTATGGCGTGGCAAAAGATTTCCCCGTTGCTGGCGGTGTTTTGGTTGCAGAGGACGACGATGGGCTTGTCCCAATAAAAATGGTCCAAGTAGCCCAAAGGATAACTGCGTTCGCCGCCACGGGGCACCGTGACCGCGTGCAGGGGGCGGGAAAGCATCTTAAGCATCCGGTCCGCCGTGAAACCGCCCAAGTTGTTGCGCACGTCGACGACCAGTCCTTCTTTTCCATAACCGATGGAAAACAACTCCGCCTCGAAACGTTCCAAATCGTCCCAATTCATTCGGCTCACGTGCAGGTAGCCGAGCTTGCCCCGACTTCTCTTCTCCACCTCCACGCGACTGTCGGCTATCTGGACCTTCCGCAACAAATCGCCGGCCTGCCCATATGAAATGGGTTGCACAAGAACCGTCCTCGCACTCCCCACGGGATTCTTAACCTCCAACTCCATGACCTTGTTCAACCTGCGGTTGAAAGCACGTCGATAATCCTTTGCAGTAACAAGCTCGATGCCGTCGACCTTTGTGATGACCTCGTCTTCGTACACACGGGAGTGCGGACCGCTGCACGGGCCTTCGGGCAACACGCGCGCAACTTTGAGCCCCAAGCCACCGTAAGATTCATCGAAAATCAAACCGAGATGAACAGTGTGCCAACGCCAACCGTGGTCGGGCGCCCACTGCGGCCAACGCTTCTCGTTCAAGTCGAAAAACAAGTGAGAGGCATTCAGCTCGCCCATGAGCATCTGAAGCAGACGACCGTAGGCGTGGAAATCGATGTCCGCCGTAATGGCCTTTTCGTACTTGCGAAGCACGGTCTCCCAATCAAGTCCGTTCATCTCCTCATCGTAGAAATGGTCGCGTAGGAGTCGCCACGCCGTACGAAAAGCCAAACGCAAGTACTCCTCGCGGTTAGTCTCCTGATACGCCTTGAAGTCATACTTCGTAAGGGAAGAGCCTTGGGTTTTGGCGGGAATGTTGTCCACCAACCAATGGATTTGGCTACCGTTCCAGTAAGGGTCCGCCCCCACCGAACCCGTTACATAGATCGGCTTGCTCAAATCGTCGGGGAAACGAAGGAAGTACAGACCATGCTTACGGTTCAGCTCGCTCGTGAAGGCCAATCGCTTAGAGTCGGAGTTCCAGAACGGGTCGGTTTCCTTGGAGCCCGACAATGGTATACGGCGCACGCGCTCGTGAAGGTTATCGAAGTCGATGACCACCCGAGGCAAGCGTTTCTTGGGCTTGTTTTCTGGCTTCGGGACCGGATGTGGTTTATCGGGCGAAACCGAGAGAGGGGGCGGAGGATGAGGTGGAACTACTGGAGAAGGAGGTTTTCGAGCGGATTGAATCTTATCCAAGGCTTCGTTCAGCTTTATACTTCGTTCGGGCTGAGGCTCGTCATCGGGAATCAAATAGACGTAATGCAGGTCGTACTCGTCCGTCCGCCCTCGCTTGCCGACGAAGACCAATTTTCGCCCATCGGGAGACCAACGGGGTGAGCCATCCCATTCAGGATGACGCGAGAGGTTGTAGGGTTCGCTCTCCCCGTGCAGAGAGACGAGCCACACATCCCAGTTATCTTCGCTATCCTTCGACTGCACTGCAAGCCAACGACCATCCGGTGACCAATCGTAACCAGGGTAGACGATGGAAGAGGCAATGACTTTCGGGGCGTATTTTTGAGTCGGCGTCACCACCACCTCACCAGGGGCACGGCAAAAAGCAAGATTTTTGCCATCGGGGGATAATGAGAGACGATTCTTCGTAGAAGAGTCACTGCAAAATTTGGTTAAAGTAAACTGCTTGTTTCTGAACCAGTATTGATCGTCACTTTTTCTTTGTGCCTTCCAGATTTCCACGCGGTCTCCACGGTCCCGTAGAAACCACAAAACATGGTTGTCCACGCCGAACACGACTTCGGTTTCGTGGGTAGCAGTTTCCCCGCAAACCAAGACGGGCTCGCGCAACACGGTATCCATCAACCAAAGGTCTCCGCCTGCCGTGAAGGCGACTTCTAGAAAGTCATCCGACCAACCGACTCCCTGCCTAGCCTCATTGTTCCACGCCGAACTGTACCACCTTCGCCGACTTTCCTTCCTGTAGTCGTCCTGCCGATACCAAAGATTGATTTTTGTAGGAGGCTTTCCTGAGGAAGGGTCAAACCTGTAAAAATCAAAAAGCATGCGAAAAACAATAACTCCTGATTTCAGTGCAATTCGCGGTAATATAATGGCGTCTTCCGAATAATGCGTAAGCTGTTTTCGATTCCCTGAGGCCAAATCCTGTTCCCAGAGGTTGAAGCTGCCGGATTGGTCGCACACGTAGTAAAAGCCAGAACCGTCCGGCTTCCAGAGGGGGGAGCGGCATCCATATTCCTCCAAGCACTGTGGGGTGATGCGTCCTGTGGCCAACTCCAGCAACCAGATCTGCGAGGCACGGCCTCCACGGTACCCTTTACGGTACAACAGGTTGCGACCCTCGCGAGTAAAGAGCAGTTTACTTCCGTCGGGCGAATAGGTGCCGTGTTCGGCGTAGGCATCCGCAGCCAACTTGTCTCGACGGTTTCCATCCACCGCCACATTCGCCAATCTGGAGGCGTTCCATCCGCCGTGGTCCCGTTTCACCTTGGTAAGAATGGTTTTGCCATCGGGATTCCACTCCAGAGAAGTGTAACCTTCGCTGTGAGCGGTAATTCGCCGGGGTACTCCACCAGAGACGGTTACGGTGTAGATGTTCCAATAGCCGTCCCGCTTGCTGGAAAACGCGATTTCCTTGCCGTCAGGAGACCAGGAGGGCCAATGATCTTCGGCAGGATGACTAGTGAGGCGGCGGGCGTCTCCTCCCTTTAGCGAGGCCACCCACACGTCGTTTCGCCAACTGAAGGCGAACTGCCGACCATCAGGGGAAACAGACGGTACTGCCGCCAGCTGGATGCGTTCGCGAGCATGGCAAACAATCGCTTGCATGAATATA
>CAXGVD010000193.1:0-5524 GCA_964012695.1 uncultured Opitutia bacterium | reverse complement strand
GCCTTTGCTCGAACGCAAGGCCGGACGCGTGCTCTGGAACGGCTTTCCTCCCGGCGTGCTTCCCACGCCCTCCACCCACCACGGCGGCCCTTGGCCTGCCGCCACGGACTCCCGCCATACCTCCATCGGCTTGGCCGCCTACAAGCGTTTTGTCCGCCCCGTGTGTCGCCAAGGCTTCCCCGTCGCGTAGGCTCCGCATCACAGCTTCGTTCTTTGCCATTTACAAAGAGTCGGCAAGGCCGGCAGAATGTATCTGTCATGCCTTCCATTCGTGAAGAAGGAGTAAGGTTGCACGAAGTATTCGTCCGGGAAGGTCCGTTGGGCGGTCGAGTTTGGCGGCTTTGGGCTCCAGTGTGGCGTCGGCGGCTTGCATTGGAGGGGAGGCTGTTTCCCGCTCTAGCCGGGTTCTACATGCTGTTGCTGTTGTCCCCCTACCTGTTGACGAACAAGCTGGCCTCCCTGCGAGCGGTCACGGTCTGGAGCCCCAAAGACCTGTTCGTCCTTTCCGACGGGACCCACCTAGATCACGCCATAGCCTTCGTCGATTGGAGCATATTCGTCTATTACACCATATTCCTTTTCTACGCAGCTTTGCCCCTGGTGGCGCCGCGAACCGACCTCGGTCGGCGAGATCTACTGGTTACCATACAGTACGTGGTGCTGGCGAGCTGGGCGGCCTACCTCGTTTTTCTCCTCTTTCCCGCCGAGGTGGATTTGCGAGGGCAAGCTGTGGATGCGGGGGCGCTGGAAGGCTGGTTGGGCTCCCTCTACACCATTTTTCATTGGCTGGACCGACCCTACAACTCCTGGCCTAGTCTGCACGTTACGCAGACCTTTCTGGCGGCCGCCGCCATGACGCGCTGGTGGCGGGCGTCGGGCAAGTCCGGCAAAGTGGTCGCCCTGTGGACGTTGTGGGCGGCTCTCGCCGTCAGCACCCTCACCACGAAACAGCACTTCCTCTGGGACGCGTTGACGGGGCTCGCCCTCGGGGCGGCGACGTGGTGGTTCGGCCTGCGTCCCGCCCTCCGCTCCAACCGTCCTGACTTCAATGCAAAGGAAGCTAAGGAGAATTAAGCCTTGCCCGCCTTCGCTTCGAAGCGTTGAAAGTCGAAACATTTCTCAATCAGCTCAATCCATCGGAACTCACGTAAACGCCATGAAAAGCAAGTCAGCCTTCGCCCTCGCCTTCCTCACCTTCCTGCCGGGGACTTTCCTCGCGGCTCAGGAAGACAACGCCACTGTCGCCGAACCCGAGGAGGCCCGCTGGTCCTCCTTCCTTCCTCTCCACAAGGAACTTGCCGAAGGGCGCGACCTGCCCCTTCCCTTCGGGATTGGCTTCACGGGCTACTGGCAGGAGCAGGGTATGAAAGCGAACAGCATCGGCTTCGACCTAGACCCCACCGGCCTCAATCCTCTGCTTACAACCATCAGCGCAACCGCCACGGCCAAGAATGTGGAAAGCGAGCTAGATAATTACAACGCCCGCGTGGACGCATGGATTCTTCCCTTTCTGAATGTCTACGGCGTGTACGGCGAAGTGGACGGTGAAAATACCGCTTCTGGCTTAGTTTTAGACGCAACCACTACCGCCACCCTTACCGGACTGGGGGTCACGTTGCCCTCCTCCTTCACCTTTTCCTATGAAGGAGACGTCTATGGCTTCGGTCTCATCTTGGCCGGCGAGTGGGGCCGGGTCTGGGGCACCCTCGACTACAACTTCACGCAGACGGATCTGGACATCAGCACTTCCGAGATCGATACCTCCACCCTGACGCCCCGTCTCGGCGTCCGCGGTAACTTGGGGGGCTTGCAAGGTTCCCTTTGGTTGGGTGCCATGTACCAGGACATCGACGAGAAACAGATGGGCAACTTGCTTTTTCCCGCCACGGTTGGTGCCGCCACCGTCAACTTGCCCGTTGCCTACGACGTTCGCCTGCAACAGGACGAGCAGTGGAATTTCCTTTTGGGCGCCGCCGCCGAGTTGAGCGAACAATGGAACTTGTCTCTAGAAGGCGGTTTCGGTGACCGCGAGCAGTTCATGGGGAACCTCACCTTCCGCTTCTGAGATTCAATCCTCCCGACCTTTTATCTTTGTCCGCGCGTCGAGAGACAAAGTCCCGGCTCGTCGGGACTAAAGCCCTTGCCGCGAGGTGGTGGCTTGCTTCTCTCCGAATCGGTTGCATCGTTTCGGTCTTGGGGCTCGCCACCCCTTGGGTCGCGGCGGCGGAGGACTCCGAAACTTATCCTTCACGCCCCATTGAAGTGATCGTGCCCTTCGCCGCAGGCGGCGGAAGCGATACCTTCGTTAGGATTTTCCAGAAGGCGGTTCGTGACCACGAACTCGCCCCGCAACCGTTGGTGGTAAAAAACGTCGGCGGAGCCGGCGGCACGATTGGGAGCCGGGCGGCGTTGGAGGCGGAACCGGACGGCTATGTGATTCTTTGCCTGCACGACGGCATGTACACGGCCCAACACTACGGGAACGCCGACTGGGGGCCTGCGGATTTCGCGCCGATTGCTGCCACGGGGCGAAGCGGGGTAGTGGTGGCGGTTACGGAAAACTCGCCCTACGCGAACCTGTCCGAGCTGATGGAAGACGCCGCCGGGCGTCCTTACCACTTAGTGTACGGGACCAACCTCGGGGCTCCGAACCACTACTCGGCCTTGTTCCTGCAGAACGGTAAGACGGGTGCCAAGTTCCGCTTCACCCAAACAGGCGGCGGGGCTAAGCGCTTGGCCCAACTCAAAGGGGGACACGTGGATCTCACGGGCTTTTCGGTGGCGGAGTACGTGCCTTTCAAGGAAGCAGGGATTCGGGCTTTGGCGGTGCTGAGCGAGGAGCGCGAACCCGCCTTGCCGGATTTGCCCACGGCCCGCGAACAGGACGTCAACGCCACCCATGGCCTGATGCAGTTCTGGTGGGCGCCCAAGGGCACTCCGCCCGAGCGGGTGGCGTATCTGGAAAATCTGTTGCGGCGGGCGATGGAGACGTCGACGGTGAAGGAGCGGCTGAAACAGTTGCGCGTAGAGCCCGTGTTTTATGAGGGGCAGGAGTTGCGTGCGGTGATTCGAGCACGCAGCGAGGAATTAGAAGGCATTCAACTGGAAAAACCACCTGCCTTGCCGCCCTTGCATTGGTTGGTGCTGGCCTTCGTGGGCTTTTGCGGAGTGCTGGTTTGGCGGGAGAAAAAGCCGGAATGATCGAGCTATTCGCATCATCACCCGTTCTCTTGGGACTGGCCTTGCTGGGGGTTTTTCTTGGCATCACGGTAGGTGCCGTGCCGGGCTTGACGGGAACGATGCTCATCGCGCTGACCTTGCCGCTTACCTTTTCTATGGAGCCTGTGTCCGCCTTGGTTCTTTTGGTTGCGATGTACGTGGGAGCGGTGAGCGGCGGGTTGATCAGCGCCACATTGCTGCGCATGCCGGGCACGCCGGCGGCGGTGATGACGACGCTGGACGGCTACCCGATGGCCCGTGCCGGTCGTCCCGGACGTGCCTTGGGTTTGGGAATCGGAGCCTCCCTTGCGGGCGGCTTGGTTTCGTGGTTGGCCTTGTGGCAACTGGCCGAGCCCATGGCCGAGTGGTCTACCTTGCTGGGACCATTCGAGTACTTTTCACTGGTTACTTTGGCTCTAGCTTTGCTGGCGGGTATGGGGGAATCCACCCGGGCTCGCGGCTTACTGGCTGGTGGTTTGGGCGTGTTGGCGGCCATGCCGGGGGTACATCCTGCCACTGGCGAGCTGCGCTGGACCTTTGGCGTGACGGCTTTGAACGACGGTTTCCGCCTTATTCCCGTACTGATCGGGATGTTCGCCATTGGAAAGATTTTGGGCGACTTGACTGGCGAGGGCGGCGAGGTGAAACAGGCGAAAGGCGAGGACGGAGCTTGGGTGGACTGGTCGGTCTGGAAGGCCCAGTTCGCGAACCTGTTGCGTTCGTCGGGGTTGGGTACGTTGATTGGCGTCCTCCCGGGGGTGGGGGCGAATGTCGGTTCGCTAGCGGCCTATGTTACTGCGAAGCGAGCCTCTAAGGAACCGGAGAAATTCGGGCAAGGAAGCGAGGAGGGCATCGTGGCTTCCGAGGCGGCAAACAACGCCACGGTAGGCGGTGCGTTGATTCCCCTGATTGCTTTGGGTGTGCCCGGAAGCGTCATTGGTGCGGTGTTGTTGGGAGCGCTGGTCGTGCATGGCCTGCAACCCGGCCCCTTGCTCTTCAAGCAAAACCCGGAGGCGGTCCACGCCATCATTGGCGCGGTGCTGGTGGCAAACGTGATGATGTACTTCCTCATGCTGGTTGGGGCGCGCTGGATCGCCCGACTCTCGGCGGTGCCTCAAAAGGTGTTGGTGCCGGTGATTACGCTGTGCTGCGTGTGGGGTGCCTACGCCTTGAACGAGCAGGCGGTGGATGTGGTTGTGATGTTTACCTTTGGGGTGTTGGGTTGGCGGATGGAAAAAGCCCGGTTACCGTTGGCCGCCTTTGTGATTGGTTTCGTGCTGGCTCCCGTAGCCGAGGAAAACCTGTGCGCGGGATTGATGGCGAGCGGCGGGAGTTATATGCCTTTGTTTACGCGTCCGCTGTCGTTGTTGATGTTGGTGACTGCGGCGGCGCTTTTGCTTCGGAAGAATAAGGTTTCCGGCCCAAAGGCTTCTTCGTAAGGTCTGCCGCTCATGAGCCAACGGCCCAATATTCTTTGGTACTGCACCGACCAACAGCGCTTCGATACCATCGGGGCGTTGGGCAACCCGTATGTTCACACGCCGACTCTTGACGCCTTGGTGGCAAGCGGCGTGGCCTTCGAGCGGGCCTACTGCCAGAGCCCGATTTGCACGCCCAGTCGCTCCAGTTTCATGACGGGCATGTACCCGTCGCGATTGCGCAACACCCGGAACGGAAACGAAAGCTTTCCCGAGCATCCTCCTCTTATCACCAAGTTGATTGCCGAGAGCGGCTACGACTGCGGGCTCGTCGGCAAGTTTCACTTGCAGAGCTCGGGTAAGCGAACGGAGCCGCGTCTGGACGACGGTTTTTCCTTCTGGAAATTCAGCCACGCTCCGCGGGACGATTGGCCGGAAGGACACGACTACGCCGATTGGGTGCGTGGGAAAGGAGGCGACCTGAACGCTCTGCGCGAGAGTGAAGACCGAGTGCCGACGGAGCTTCACCAAACCACTTGGTGTACGGAAATGGCCTTGGAGTTTCTGGAATGCGAGCGAGACGGCCCGTGGTTGTTGAACCTGAATCCCTACGATCCCCACCCCCCCTTCATTCCCCCGAAGAGCTACGCCGAACAATTCGACCCCGTCGACATGCCCGGCCCCCACTTTCGTCCTGGAGATCGGGAGACCCAAGCCAAACTGGCGGACTGCGACTTTCAGGACGAGGTGCGCTCTCCCGAGGAGCACGACGCCAAGCGCAAACAGGCGGACTACTACGCCATGATCGCCCAGATCGACGACCAGTTTGCCCGCATTCTGCGGCGTCTGGAGGAAACTGGGGAACTGGAGAACACGGTCATCGTCTT
>CAXGVD010000192.1:0-5525 GCA_964012695.1 uncultured Opitutia bacterium | reverse complement strand
TGCGTTGAGGCCGACCAGGTTCTTCATTACGAGCTGGACGTACTGGCGCTTGCCGCTGTGCTCGATGACGATGGGGGAGGCGTACTGGGCGCCGTCGGTGAAGTCAGAGGAGCGCCAGAGGACTTTTCCGGTGTTGGCGTCTAGGGCGGCGAGAGCGCCGTCCTTGCCGCCGGGGGTGCAGATGACGCGGCCTTGGTCCACAAGGACGGATTCGGTATAGCCCCAGTTGGGAGCTTTCCCGCCGAGGTCTTTGGTGAGATCCTTGCTCCATTTTAGGTCGCCGCTTGCGGCGTCGGCGCAGACGAGGTTTCCGCTTCCGCCAAGGGCGTAAACGAGGCCTTCCGCTAAGGTTGGACAGGCTCGGGGGCCGTCTCCCCAGTTGTTAGTGAAGAGTTGGCCAACGGGGGTTTCCCAGAGTTTCTTCCCCGTGAGGGCGTCGAAGGCGAGGAGCTTTTCCTCCTGGCCGAAGGCACCCAAGGTGTAGAGTTTGCCGGCCACGACTGAGAAGGATGAATAGCCGAGGCCCGCTTCTTTGCTGAGCCAGACTTTCTTGGGACCTCCCTCGGGCCATGCTTGGAGCAGGCCGGTCTCGGTGGACAGGCCCGTGCGGTCGGCTCCGCGCCAGCCGGGCCAGTCGCCCGCTAAGCCCGCGATAGGCGCGCTCGAAAGAAGAAGGGAGAAAAGCAAAGGACGTTTCATGTGGACGAAGTTTTCCCATGCTTTCGGTTCCCGCAAGTGGAAAAAGGGGGCTTGGCTTCTTTGGGTCCGGACGGTTTTCGCATCGACCTCAAGCGTTTCTGCAGGCAGTTTTTTTTCTTTTTTCCCAAGAATTCTTTACTGGGCGCGTCGTAGATAAGTGACAGACGACCTACCTAGACGACGCAGATGGTTTCCTCCCTCAGGATGTCCGAAGAAGTGACTGCCGAGAAGAGCGATGCGAGCGAAACGCCTCCTTCGCTGGAGGAGTTGTTTGTGTCCATGGAGGGGCCGTTGTTGTCTTACGTCTACCAACTGATGAATGATAAAGACGAAGCTCGGGACGTTGTGCAGGAGTGTTTTTTACGCCTTCACAAGTATTTCGACGAAGTGCGCCAACCGCGGGCTTGGTTGTACCGGACGGCTCGGAACTTGTCCTTCAGTCACAGGCGCAAGCATGGGAAGGTGGTGCCTTTCAGCCCGACGGCGGGCACGGAGGAGGGGCCTTCCTTCGAACTGAAGGACGAACAGCCTTTGCCCGATGCCAGAATCGAGCGCATGGAGGCGGTGGGCATGGCGATGCTTTGCTTGGAGCGCTTGGCGGAGGATTCCCGGGAGTTGGTTAAGATGAAATTCGTGGAAGGACTTTCTTACAAGGACATGGCCGCTCGCACGGGCATGACGATCGGTAACGTGGGCTACAAGCTCCACCATGCAATTAAGTTTTTGGCTTTGGAAATGGAAAGGGAAGGGGCATTGGGATGAAAGACGAACCAAACGAAATGGAAAACGCGGAGATCCGCGACACTTTGGAAGGACGCGTTCTAGCTCTTCTACTTGACGAACTGGAGCCCGCCGAGGCCGAGACCTTGAAGGCTCGTCTCGCCGAGGATCAAGATCTGCGGGAGCATTATGAACATATGGAACGGGCTCTTGATCTCGTGAGCGAAGCCGCTCGCGGAAGGGTCGCCCTGGAAGGCGAGGACCTGCGGTTAGACCCTGCTCGCCGGAAGACTTTGGAGAGCCTCTGGACCGGGCAGGAGGTAGAGGAGGAACAAGGCGAAGAGGTCGACAAGCTTACGCCCTTCGATTCCCTCGAGGAAGAGGAGGCCGTCGGCCAAAACGAAAGAAAGGCTGGCGGGCTTGTTCGTTTTCTGCCCATGGCGGCCGCCGCCGCCGTCGTAGTTGGATCGGGAGGCATCATCATCGACTCCATGTTCCAGCAGGCCTTCCATGACGATGAAATCGCCTACTCGACGAGGAACGCAACCCGAACGACCTCCGCGGGCGAGGAAGGAGAGGGCGCCCTGCCAAAGGTCGTGCCGATGCAACGGCAGAAGGCCCTGGCGGATTCTTCCAAAGCGCCCGTCGTCGTGGACCAACTGAAGACCTTGGCGGAGTTGTCCGTGAAGGAAGAAAAGTTGCTTGAGTTGGGGGCGCGTCTTTCCGAGGCGGCCAACGAATCTGGGACCCGGGCCCTGGAGCAGGAGCTGGCCTCCCGAGACGACGACTTGGAGATAAGAAAACTTGAACCCGGCCTGTTTGACGGCGATGTCCGGGGCCGGGCGGCGGCCTCCGGGGAAGATGGACGAAACTCCGGAAGGATTACGCTCGATGAGGGAGCCTCGGCGAATCTTGGCAGAAAACGCAAAGACTCGGAGACGCGCGGCGTGAACGAGAATCCCGCCGATGTCGCGGGTGTGCCCGGTCATCGAGATCTGGCTGATGAATTGGATGGCGACTCCAAGGGTCTCGGCGTGGAAACGTTGGGGCCTGGTTATTTGGAAGGCCGCATCGATGAGCGCTTGCAGGCGCTGGAGGAAAAGCGGAAACCCGTCGGCGGTTTGCGCTCCGTCCTAGAGGCGCAACAGGTGGACACCTTGGCTGCAAGTGCTTCCGGCGGAGCCACCGGGGCGGGCGGAGGCGTGAAGGTGCCCAGCAGGTCTACGGATCCTCGTCAGGGACAATCCCTTCCGGGGAACTACGCCAACAAGAAGGAAACCGCTCCCAAGTTGCGGTACGATTCCTCCGGGGGGATTCCCGCCAACAACTTGTATGCGGACGCCTTTGGCGACTCCGCTGCCGACCCCGGAAAAGATGGTGGACGCGGTTACGAGACCGGACTCGCCGGCAATGGGCGGGTGAATCCTCCCGGCCCGGATTTGCCTGCTTCGGAGGTCACGGGGGAGGCACTTCGCTCGCAGGACGGTTATTTCAATTTCGAGCAGGCAAAGTCCGGGGAGAGAAAGAACCTGCGTTGGAACCAGTTCCAGGTTGACGACGCTGGACGTGACAAAACGGTCCCCTCCACCAGCGTGGCGAAGAAAGGAATTGTTTGGAAGGAAACCGAGGACGGCAAGAAAACCGGCGGTGATTTCGGCGGCGGAGGCGGCTTTGAGAAGAATTGGCGCTCTTCGTCCGGAAAACTTCCTCACGTGGAGGAGTACGGTTACGGCCTGTCCAAGACGCAGGGAGCCGGAACCGCGGCCGTCGCGGGCCAAAATGGAGCGGAAATGAAAGACTTGTTGCCTTTCGCCGGTTTCGGTTTGGATACCTCCGACGTTCGCCCGAGCGGTGAGAAGGACGGGAACGGCAATGTCGCCAAAGGCAAGGAAGGCGGCGACGTTGGGGACTTCGCTTTCACCCATAAGGACAAGCTTGCTCGTCGGGAAAAGCCCGGAGAGGTCCTTTTCGGTGATTCGGACGGAGACGGAACGTCCGCGCTCGGCAACTCGGAGAGCCTTCGCAAGGAAGAGTTGAAGCGCCTCGAAAAGCGCGCCGATTTGTTGCTCCCGAAGGCCCCTTCCACCGCGACGACCATTGCCTTGGCCAATCCCGATCCCGCGGACCCTTTCTCCCCTCCGCTCCCTCCCGTGGACGCTCTCCCCGCCCCTGGAGGTTCCGCGCCTCCCCGCTCGGCTCCCGACCCCGTGTTCTTGACCACGACGCTGGCTCTCTCCGAGCTTCCCCCGCTTCCGACCAACCGGCCCGCTCAACCCGGCGTGACCGCCGGATCCGGTTCCGTGCCCGCTCCGCAACCTTCCACTCCCAAGCCTCTCGCAAACCTGCGGACGGCGAGCGAGTTGGAACGCGACGCGGATGCTCCGGACACGCCCACCGAGGGCGAGCTTGAGCGCAAGGGGCGCGGTCTTGATATGGAGGACGCGAGAATTGCCCGTGAATCGACGAAACGGGAAGTGGGAGAGCTTGCCGACGTCTCCCGTCCCGACGCGACCACGACCTCCGGCAAGAACGCCTTGGTGGTGAACGGAACTGCACGGGTGAAGGGCGACGAACTCCATGCCCGTGACGAATTGCCCGAAGAGTTGGATGTGGCCCAAAAGGAAGTCCGAGGAAACGAAGGCGTCGCGAAGTACGACGACGAAACGGAAGACTCGTCTCCCGAGCCCAAGCCGGAACCTGCTTCCGAGCCGGAGGAACCGGAAGTTTTCGCCGAGACCGACCCCGAGCCCGACCCCGTCGAGGAGGCGTCCGCGGAAGGCGAGGAAGAGGAAGGCGAGAGCGACAAGCAGACTAAGGGTCCGGATGCCCCCGATTACGGCACCGTGCCCGCTCCCGTAGCCGCCGAACCCAAGCCCGAGGTGATGACGGCCGAGGAACCTTTCTCCACCTTTTCCCTTAATATCAGCGATGTCTCCTTCCGGCTCGCGGAAGCCGCTCTCGACCAAGGGCAATGGCCCGGGCGGGCCACCTTGCGGAGCGAGGAATTCGTCAACGCCTTCGATTATCACGACCCCTTTCCCGCTGAGGGTGATCGGCTTTCTTTCCACTGGGAGCGGAGTCGTCACCCCTTCGCCCACGGGCGAGACTTACTCCGCTTCTCCGTGCGGGCTGCCGCGACGGGAAGGGAAAACGGAACTCCGCTCAAACTCGTCATCCTGTTGGACAACTCTGGCTCCATGGAGCGTTCGGACCGCGTGGCCCTCACCCAAAAGGCCCTCAACGGTTTGGCCGAGCAACTCACCGCTCGGGACCGCGTGAGTCTCGTCACCTTCGCCCGTCGCCCTCGTCTGCGCGTCGACAACCTGCCCGGCGACCGCTTCGCCGAGGTCGTCGCCAAGGTCGGGAAAATCGTGCCCGAAGGCGGCACCAATCTGGAAGCTGCCCTCGACCTCGCCTACGCCACCGCCCGCAAACGTTACCTGTCGGGCGGAGGCAACCGGGTCATTCTCCTCACCGACGGGGCCGCCAACCTCGGCGAAGTCGCCCCGCTTTCCCTCAAGGGCAAGGTGGACGAGCAACGTCGCCGGGGCATCGCCCTCGACTGTTTCGGCGTGGGCTGGGACGGTTACGACGACCATATGCTCGAAACCCTCTCCCGCAACGGTGACGGACGCTATGCCTTCCTCAATGACCTCAAGACGGTGAATGACGTCTTCGGGCGCAATCTCGCCGGCGCCCTTCGGCCCGCCGCCTCCGACCTGAAGGTCCAAATCGAGTTCAATCCCGAGCGGGTCGAGCTTTATCGGCAAGTGGGCTTCGAAAAGCATCAATTGAAGAAAGAATACTTTCGGGACAACTCCATCGACGCCGCCGAAATTTCCGCCGCCGAGGCTGGCAACGCCCTCTATGTCCTCAAGGTGAAGCCTAACGGCAAGGGAGATCTCGGCGTCTTTCGTGTCCGCTACAAGGAACCCGAGACTGGGGTCTACAAGGAGCACGAGTGGAAGCTCGCCTATCGCCGGGATGTTCCCGTCTTCGCCGGGGCGAGTCCCGCCATGCGTCTGGCCGGTCGGGCTGCCACCTTTGCCGAGTGGCTGGCGGAAAGCCCGTACGGGGCCGGATTCGTTCCCGCCGAAGCGGAAGCC
>CAXGVD010000191.1:0-5526 GCA_964012695.1 uncultured Opitutia bacterium | reverse complement strand
CCAACACGAACGAAGCTGGGAACTCCTCGCCCGAGAAATCGACAAGCCTCTCCCACACTACCACTTTAAGCGCGGCTTCGGCAAACGCAACGCCGTCATCATCCCCGACATCCTTGACTGGACCCGAGACCCTCAAGAAATCGAAACCCTCGGCCACCGCAAGGAGGCTCTCTACCGCGAACTCGTGGAAGCGGACGGCCTCGCCGCCCTTGCCGGCGTCCGCGAACTCCTTGCCGAGCTCCGCCAGGCTCGCGTCCCCTGCGTCGTGGGAACCTCCACCGAACGTGAAAACCTGTGCATGGCCTTCGACCTGCTCGACCTCGGCGAATTCTTCCAAGGCACCGTCACCTCCGAAGACGTCACCCAAGGCAAACCCCACCCAGAAGTCTTCCTCCGAGCAGCCGACCTCGCTGGCCTTCCCCCTGAAAAGTGCGTAGTCCTCGAAGACAGCGTCCACGGCATAGAAGCCGCCAGAGCCGGCGGCATGAAAGCCCTCGGCCTCGCCACCACCCGCCCCCAAGAACAACTGTCCGAAGCGGGCGCCCACCTCGTCCTCCCCTCCCCGGACCAACTAAGTCTCACCACCCTCGCCTCCCTCTGGAAGTAGAAAAGTTTCACAGTCACGAAACCTTTGCCTTTCCAAGGCGTTTGCGGTTCACTGGCGAGCATCGTTATGAAAAAGCTCGCTCTGCATTGGAAGATTCTCATCGCCTTGGGTTTGGCCGTCGTAACGGGGTTGGCGGCGAACACCGCCGCCGAGGGAGCGGCGGAAGAGCCCGCTTGGTTCGAGCACCTGCATTACGGGGTGAAGTTCATCGGTACGCTTTTCCTGAACGCCTTGAAGATGCTGGTGATTCCTCTCGTCACCACTTCCATTCTGTGCGGGGTTGCGAACATGGGTGGCGAGCGAGACTTCGGGCGACTCGGCGGCAAGACGCTAGGGTTCTACGCCTTGTCCGGGTTGCTGGCGGTGGTCACGGGCCTGCTCTGCGTGAACCTGTTGCAACCCGGGGAGGTATCGGGGGAACTACGCGAAAAGATGTTCACGCAAGTAGCAGAGGCGACAGAGGACAAAATCTCCGGAGCTATCGAGAACGCGAAGGGCGGCTTCAAGGGAGTGTTGGAAATTTTTCTTCGAATGGTGCCGGTCAACTTGGTCGCCGCCGCTGCCGAAGGACAATTGCTGGGGCTGATTTTCTTCAGCCTGCTGTTCGGCTTCTTCGTCTCGAAGCTTCCAGAGAAGGCACGGGAAGCGCAGTTGCGTTTCTGGAGTGGGTTCAATGAGGCCATTCTGGCCCTGACCAAGTTCATCATCGGCTTTGCCCCCCTCGGGGTGTTCGGCTTGGTGACGCCGACCTTGATGACGACGGGGACGGAACTGTTCGGGGTTATGGGCAAGTTCGCGCTCACGGTATTGCTGGGGTTGGCGTTTCACGCCTTCGTCGTGCTCCCCCTGCTTCTCAAATTGTTGGGCAGGGAGAGGCCCAAGAACCACTTCCGGGCCATGGCTCCCGCCCTGTTGACCGCCTTTTCCACAGCCTCCTCCTCCGCCACCCTGCCCCTCACTATGGACTGCGTACGGCGGCGAGCAGGGGTGTCCCGGAAGATCACAAGTTTCACCTTACCGCTCGGAGCTACCGTAAACATGGACGGAACGGCCCTGTTTGAGTGCGTCGTAGTGGTCTTTCTGGCCCAGCTTTTCGGGGTGGAGATGGGTTTCGCCACGCAGTTTTCCGTGGTGATTATGGCCTTGCTCACGAGCATCGGGGTGGCGGGCATACCGTCGGCCAGCCTAGTAGCCATTATCGTGATCCTTAACGCCGTCGGCTTCCCGCCGGACAGCATCACGGCGGGCGTGGGCATAGTCTACGTGGTTGACCGCGTTCTCGACATGACGCGCACGGCAGTGAATGTTTTCGGCGACAGTGCCTGTGCCGTGGTGATTGGAAAAAGCGAAGGCGAAACGGGCTACTACGCGAACCTAGACGACGAAACGGGCAAGGAAACCAGCGGGTAAGCCGGCAAGGAAGACGATTTATGAACGAGTTCCGCCTCGTCGCCGACTACGCCCCCACCGGAGACCAGCCGGTAGCCATTCGCGGACTGGCCGAATCCATCCGCAAAAGCAACCGTGACCAGACCTTGCTCGGCGTCACGGGTTCAGGCAAGACCTTCACCATGGCGAACCTCATCGCCGAGCTGCAGCGCCCCGCCCTAATCATCTCTCACAACAAGACCTTGGCCGCCCAGCTTTATTCTGAATTCAAGGCATTCTTTCCCTACAACGCGGTGGAGTACTTCGTTAGCTACTACGACTACTATCAGCCCGAGGCCTACGTCCCTGCCACGGACACCTACGTGGAGAAGGATTCGTCCGTGAACGAGGAAATCGAGCGGTTGCGACTGGCCGCCTCTGGCTCCCTCATTAGCCGGCGCGATGTGATCGTGGTGGCCAGCGTCTCCTGCATCTACGGACTCGGCTCACCCGACGACTTCAAGGCCCTCTCCTTCGAGGTCCGGAAGGGCGAGGAGTTCGGACGCGACCGCCTACTCGGCAAACTGGTGGAAGGCCTTTACCACCGAAACGACGTGGAGCTGAAGCCGGGCCACTTCCGGGTGCGCGGGGATGTGGTGGACATCTTCCCCGCCTACGCCAACCACCTCGTCCGGGTGGAGTTTTGGGGAGACGAAGTGGAGGCCGTGCGCGAACTGGAACCGATTTCCGGGGACCTTGTCACAGAGCATGAAACCTACCGCGTCTATCCTGCCAACCAATACGTCACCACCCGCGAAAAGCTTGAGCCCGCAATCGCCGCCATTCGCGCGGAACTGGAGGAGCGCGTGGCCTGGTTCGAGGAACGAGATCTCCTCCTCGAAGCCCAGCGTATACGCATGAGGACAGAGTACGACCTCGAAATGCTCCGTGAAATCGGCTTCTGCAACGGCATCGAAAACTACTCCCGCCACCTCTCCGGTCGTAAGCCCGGTCAACGCCCCTGGTGCCTCATAGACTTCTTCCCCGAGGACTTTCTCCTCTTCCTCGACGAGAGCCACGTCACCTTCCCCCAACTCGGCGGAATGGTGAAGGGAGATCTCTCCCGCAAGCAAAAGCTGGTGGACTATGGCTTCCGCCTCCCATCCGCTCTCGACAACCGCCCCCTCCGTCCCGAGGAGTTCCAGGAGGTCACGGGCCAGACCATATACGTCTCCGCCACCCCCGCCCCCTTCGAACTGGAACGCTCCGCCACCGTAGCCGAGCAACTCATACGCCCCACAGGACTTCTGGACCCCGAAATGGAAGTGCGCCCCATCGCGGGACAGGTCGAAGACTGCATCACCGAAATCAAGAAAACCGCAGAGGCGGGTGACCGCGCTCTCGTCACCACCCTCACAAAGCGCATGTCAGAGGATCTCACCGACTACCTTCGCGACCGCGACGTCCGCGTCGAATACCTACACTCGGACGTGGACGCCATCGAGCGGGTCGAAATCCTCCGCAACCTGCGGGCCGGCGACTTCGACGTTCTCGTCGGCGTGAACCTCCTTCGGGAAGGACTAGACCTCCCCGAAGTGGCTCTCGTGGCCGTGCTGGACGCCGACAAGGAAGGTTTTCTTCGTTCCGAGACCAGCCTCATCCAGACGGCGGGCCGGGCCGCGCGCCACGAAAAAGGGCGCGTCCTCCTGTACGCGGACGTCATGACCAAGTCTCTACGCGGAGCCTTGGACGTCTGCGGATACCGCCGAGAAAAACAATTGGCTCACAACGCCGCCCACGGCATCACCCCAAAGAGCGTGAGCCGCCCAGTACAAGCCAGCCTCCGCGAGAAGGAGGAAAAGGAAGACCTTCTCACCGTCTCCGAACCCATCGGTAAGGAAGGCGCCGCCGAACTGGTGAAAGAGCTCGAACGAGAAATGATGGAATCCGTGAAAAAGCTGGAGTTCGAGAAAGCCGCCCTCCTCCGGGATCAAATCGAATTCCTCTCGGGCGGGGCTGATGCCCTCCGCAAAGCCCAAGCCGGCGGCTACCGCGGACGCACCAAACGTAAATACGGCAAAAAGAAATTCGGAGGACGGAAGAAATGAAACTTTGTTCCATTCTCTCCTCCCTCACCCTACTCACCCTCCTAGCGTCCCCCCCCCTCAAGGCCGAGTTGGGCGTCGACAAGCGACTCCTTTTCCTCTTCGACAAAATCGAAGTTCTTGGGGAAGTGGATGTCTTCCTCACCCAAGGCAAGCGACTCCGGGAGTGCGCCGTGTACGCGGACAAGGAAATCCTCTCCGCCGTCCGCACCGAAGTGGTGAAGCGCACGCTCTTCATCGACGCCAACAACACTTTCGACCTCGGCCGCCGCCTTCCCTTCATTCGCCTCAACGCCAAACGTACCTTCCCCGTGGAGGTTATCGTATCGGTACGGGACTTGGAGGAAATCGTCCTCTCCGGCCCCGGCAACCTGACGGCCTCGGGCATCCAGGCCAACCGTCTCCGCCTCTTCGCCTCCGGCCCCGGACGGCTACACTTGGAACGCTTCTCCGTCCAACGGCTGGAGATCGTCCACAACGGCACCGGTCCCATCGTTCTCAAGGGTCCGCCCGTTCCACCTCTTGCCGAAATGACCGCCACCCTCGCGGGAACCGGCCCCCTCCTAGCCGGAGAACTTCCCGTCCGAAAAGTCACCCTCCAACACCATTCCCAAGCCCCCGCCTACCTCGCCCCCATCGATTTGCTGGACGCCCGTCTTCGGGACGGAGGCAACGTATTCCTCACTCGACGCCCAGGCAGAAACCTCATTCAAACCGCAGGAGTCGGTGCCGTCCACGACGCTCTCCCCACGGCCGCCCCCCTCTACGACGTCAACGCCACCAGACCTGCTCTCTTCTTCGAAAGCAATTCAAGCACGCGGCTACCTAGACCCTAGAGTTCGACGACTTCGCCCTCGATCGCGGGGCGGACGCTGGCGTTCAAGGCAGCGGCTTCGGCGGCGATGGCGTCCATCCTCTCGTCGGGGTGGGAGGGGTCGTGATGAAAGAGAAAAGTCTGTTTCACATTGGCGGCTTCGGCCACCTTGATGGCTTCCTGCCAGGTGGAATGCCCCCAGCCTTTGAAGTTGGGGTACTCCTCGTCGGTATAGGCGGAATCATACACCATGGCATCCGCATCCTTGGCGAGGGCGATGACGTGCTGGTCGAGTTCCCCTTCGTAATGCTCGGTATCGGTGCAGATGGCGATGGCTTTTCCGTTGAACTCGACCCGGTATCCGCAAGCCCCGTTGGGGTGGTTGAGCTTACCCGTCTTGATGACTACACCGTCCCCGAGCTTGAAGGTTTTTCCGCAGGTGTAGTCGTTGAAGGAACAGGCTTTTTCGATGAGGGAACTGGGGACGGGAAAGACGGGGTCCTTCATCAGCATGGTACCGATGAGGCCACGGAGGCTATAAGGCTCTTCGAGGTGCCCGGCGTGGAGACGAACATCGTTGGACGGGTTATAGAGGGGAGCGAAGAAAGGGAGGCCCTGGATGTGGTCCAGGT
>CAXGVD010000190.1:0-5529 GCA_964012695.1 uncultured Opitutia bacterium | reverse complement strand
CGCCCGCCACTGGACCGGACGCGGCCAAGGCTTCCAGCCCCCTGACGGCTACAACGTTCTCCGGCTCCCCGCGGGTCCGCCCCTCGCCATCCTCCCGGACAACTCCGTCCCCTGGCCTGCCCCTGCCGCCAACCACTCACGCCCCGGCGACTTCCGCTTCCGAGGCTACCGCCTAGACTCGCTCCGCCGCCCAACCTTTCGCTACATCTTTGGGAAGACTGAAGTCGAGGATCATTTCAAGGAAGCTGGCTTAGGCTCATCCGGCGACACTGCCTTGGAACGTACCCTCACTTTCCGCGGTCCCGTCCCTCGCAATTTTTACTTCCGGGCCGCCGCTGGCGAAACCATCAGCTTGAAGGGCGACTTGGGCTTCCGGTTCGGCCCCCTCGTTCTCACCTTTCTCGATCCGCCTAAAAACTTCGTCCCCCACCCCCGCTCCCGAACGCGGGACCTCATCATTCCCATACCGCCCGCCGTCAAGGGAAAGGAATTCGTCCTACGCCAACGTTTTGAGTGGTAAAGCACCCGCAAACTGGTTTCCTCCGAATCGTTATGTTCAAGCCAAACGCCTTCGCTGCCGTCCTCATCGCCTTCGCCTTTCTGCTCGCCCCTCCCTCCGCTACCGCTCAAGGCGCCGCTCCCATCGAGGACGACTACTATCGCCTCATCAAGATACCCATTCCCGAAGGCATCGTGCTTGAGGCGGGCGGTCTCGAAGTCATGCCGGACGGCAAGCTCGCTGTCTCTACCCGCAGAGGCGATGTCTATATGGTCGAAAACGCCTTCCGTGATACCGCCGACGACGTCAAGTTCTCCCTCTGGGCCGAGGGTCTTCACGAAGTCCTAGGCCTGGCTTACGCCGACGGCTTCCTCTACGCTACCCAGCGCCCCGAGGTTACCCGAATGAAAGATGAGGACGGCGACGGTCGGGCCGACCTTTTCGAAACTGTCTCCGACGCTTGGGAAATCAACGGCGATTACCACGAATACGCCTTCGGCTCCCGCTTCGACAAGGAAGGCAACATGTGGGTCGTCCTCTGCCTAACCGGCTCCTTCAACAGCAATGTACCCTACCGGGGTTGGTGCGTCCGCGTAAGCAAGGATGGAAAGATGACTCCCACTACCAGCGGCATACGTTCACCCGGCGGCATCGGCCTGAACGGCAAAGGTGAGGTCTTTTACTGCGACAATCAAGGCCCTTGGAACGGTACCAGCGCCCTCAAGCACCTCGTCCCCGGAAGCTTCCAAGGCCACCCCGGCGGCTTTCGTTGGTACGAATTGGACGCCGTCAAGGAAGCCATCGGATCCCGCCCCGAGGAACCCAAGAGCGGAAGCCGCTTCCACACAGAGATGAAGCGTCTTCCGAAATACGTGCCGCCCCCAATTCTCCTGCCCCATGGCAAGGTGGGCAACTCCGCCAGCGGCATCGCCTGCGACGTCTCCGACGGCAAGTTTGGCCCGTTTAAAGGACAGCTTTTCGTCTCGGACCAGACTCACAGCGTGGTCAACCGCTGCTTTCTCGAAAAGGTGAAAGGCTTCTATCAAGGCGCCTGCTTTCCCTTTCGCAAGGGATTCGGCTCCGGGAACGTGCCCCTCATTCAGTGCCCCGACGGCTCGCTCTACTCTGGCGGCACCGACCGAGGTTGGGGGGCACGAGGCGGCAGTCGTTTCGCCCTCGATCGCGTGGTCTGGACGGGCAAGATCCCGTTCGAAATCCACGAAATGCGCATCAAGCCTGACGGCTTCGAGCTGACCTTCACTAAGCCAGTCGAGTCCAAGGCTGCAGCCGATCCCGCCTCTTACGCGCTCAAAACCTACACCTACCAATTCCGCTCCCAGTACGGCAGTCCCGAGGTGGACCACACCACACCCACCATAAAGAGCGCCGAGGTGGCCGCCGACGGCAAGTCCGTCCGCCTCTTCGTTGACGGCCTTCAAATCGGCCACGTCCATGAACTCAAAGCCGTAGGCCTTCGCTCCAAGCAAGCAGGGCACCCCCTCCTCCACGACATTGCCTACTACACCCTTTGGAACCTTCCAGAAGGCTGAGAAAGCGTAACAAACGCCTTGGTTTCACCCAGGTGAAAGTTAAGACGTAGGGTTTACACCAATAGGTTGAAGACTCGCTCGGCGGAGAGGCGTGAGTGGAGAAGGGCCCGGTTGGTCATGGAGTCGAGCAGTTGGTTCTTGGCCAGGCGAGTTGTTTCGGCGGCGACGTCCACGGAGGTGATGCGGGCGAGAGCTTTCTTTTCCTCGAAGAGCTTGCCTTGGAGTACGTCCACACGGGTCTCGAACTCGGCAATCTCTCCCGCAAGCACGCCCATTTGGTAGCGGAGGTTGCCGAGTTCCTCGTCGAGCGCGTCGAGTGAGGCAGCGGCCAGACGGGCGTCTTTTACCGTGAGGTGTGAGAGCGTGGAGAAACCGGTGGCACGAAGTTCCATAGTGCCGCCTTCGGAGTCCACGAGGACGGATTGATCGGTGAGGTTGCTTTTCTCGATTTCGGCATAGTACTCCCAGACGGTGGAACTGCCGGCTTGCCGTGGAAAGGGGAAGCCGGCGGGCTGAGCTTCCTCCTCGTTGACCACGAATTTGATTTCCGTCTCTCCGTAAGCCGTACCGAAGGCTTTGGGGTAATCCTCGTTGGTTTGGTACTGTTTGTAGTCGAAGCCGTTGGCGGCGTACCAGTCGAGTTCGGCTTGGGTGGTGTTGGCGGGGAAATCGACTTCCAGATCCTTGTCGTGGAAGGATACGCCTTGGTTGCCGGCGCCCTCGGTAAGGTTCTTGACCGCGGAGCCGAACTCGACGGTGAAGTAATCGCTGCCTGATGGACCTGTGGCGGGTTGATTCGGGAAATTCGTCCAGTGGTTGGTGCGGTACTCGCCTGAGTCGAAGAGAAGATCGGGTCCGTGATAAACCTTGAGGCTGTCGGATTGCCAAGTGGGGTTCCACCAGAGGTGAATCTTGCCGCGTTTGGCTCCGATGTCGACGACCTGCTCCTGCGTTTCCCAACCACCGTCGGACACCCCGAGCACGGGGAAGCGGTCTTCGTAGTGAGCGGCGTAGGGATCGAAGAGGCGGGAACCGAACTGCTCTTCTAGGGAAAGGCCTTGGAGGGCTTGCTTGAGGCCAGTAAACTCAAGGTCGAGGTTGCTGCGGTCGTGATCGGTAAGGATGGGGTCGGTCGCCTCGTAAGCGATTTGCTCCATGTGCTTGACAATTTGCTCGGCGGCCCGCAGGCCTTCCGCCTGTGTATTCACGTAGGCGTAGGCGTGCTGCACGTTGCCGATGGCGGCACTCTGGGTCTTGAGGCGGGCGTTCAGGCCGGAGGAGAAGCGCAGGGCACCACCGTCCGAAACGGCACCCGCTTGCCCTTTGAACTTATTTCCCGATGACAGTTTTCGGGAGGAGTCCAGCAGTTCGCGTTGGCGCACACGAGAGCGTGCCAAATGAAGCGAAGTGTCGGCAGGAGCGCCGATGAGCATGAAAGTCGGTCCGAAAACGCTGTTGGGCCGCCGCGTCTTCTCTCCTTAGAGGACCGACGACGATCATCTCATCGCATCCTTGCGATTCTGACGACAATCAGTGTGCTCGCTCAGGAAGTCAAGCCTCACACGCTTTTTCTTTTGCTTTGGCTCGATGGGGAACGTTTTTGCCACGCCTCATTTTGATGGTTCCGCGCGTCCGTCGGTAAAGACGGGTTGAACCCAAGCGTAGTACTCAAGAAGTTCGCCTTTCTTGTTTTTCACCCGGCGCGTCACCTTGCAACGGAGGTACGGTAGATTGACGGGGCAGGAGGCCTTGGGTTCCTCCGCAGTTTGAATGACTTTGCCCTCGGGGCCGATGAATTCAATCAATTGGCCCGGTTCGCCCTCCTTCACCTTTCGACCGAGGAGGATCGGGGAGGCCAGTTCCTTTGCGGTAGCAGGCTCGTCCACTTCCACCTCGATTCGTTCGGGAGTTCGGACGACTTTCTTAAGGATGATTCCGGATGAAGCGTAGAAATGGCCACGAAGCATGGCTTCAGTGATCGCGTCGGGCGTTAGCTCCTTGCTCCGGGCCATGACCCAACCGCGTCCGGGGTTAGATTTACCCGCATTCCATTGGGTGAAGTGATGGGCGTCGTCCGAAGATACTCCGTAAATCGTCATGCCTTTGGTGAGCAGGTCGTCCCATAGTTCCTCTGTCGAGGGGTGGCGGTAGTCGCCGAAATTACGTACGGAAGGGTGACCGTTGTAGAGTTCGAAGAGGTGCAACTTTTTGACGGGAAGCATGTCCGCCGCGCGTATTGCCCAACCAAAGTTGGGGTGGTTGAGAATGGTGGAGCCGCCCGCTTTTATGGTTTCGTCGACATGTTTCTGGATGATTTTGGAGCGGCTTGCGTGGTTGAAGTTCCAAGGCACCAAGCGGTTCACCTTCATTGCCGTGCTGTGGATGGTCTTACTGCCCGTCACCTCTTCGCCTGGCAGAAGTAGGAAGTCATTACGGGTTTCGCCCTTCAGTTTCACGGTCTTAGGGTCGATAAACTTGTTGTGTTCACTTAGAATGGCAAAGTGATACCCGTGATCGTGGTACCATTGGGCGACGGCCGACGGGGAGGAGTCCGCATGACCGCAAAGGATGGTGTGGGCGTGGGTGTTGCCCTTGTACCAACGGAGTTCCTCCGCAAGGCAAAGAGGGGCAAGGAAGAGAATCAAGAACGATGACGTAAGGAGTGTCTTCATGACTTTCCGGAAGAGGACTTTGTTTCGGAAGGAACGAACGTATCTACTCGATGGCGACGTGTCGCTCTTCCTCCACGGAGGTTTCGCAGGCCTCGATGATTTTCATGCAGGTCACCGCGTCGTCCAAAGTGGAAAGAGGTTCCTTCCCTCGGCCCACTACTTCTTCGATGAAGTATTTGCCCGTTTCGCGTATGGTGTAGGGGTAAGCGGAGTAGGTTTGGGAATGGACTACGGCGGGGGTGTTCTCAACCCAGTCACGGTAACTGTATCGAGTGGCGCCCTTTGTCCCGATTACCTTGATCATGAATGTCCAGGGGTCTCCCGCGTGGTCGTCCGCGGCAAAACTTGCGCAAAGGTGGGAAAGGGCGCCGTTCTTCATCCTCATGTTAACCATGGCGATGTTTTCCTGCGGCACGGAACCATCGTTCACGGTGGCCTTCATGCAGGAGAGTAAATCAGGCTCACCCACCGCGTAGAGCATGCAGTAGGCGTGGTGGGTTAGGATTTGCCGTATGACACCGGGGTAGCGGGCCGCCACCTTCTCGGGGTGGTGAATGTTGTAAAGCACGTAGACGGCCACCAAGTCCCCCAGTTTGCCGGACTCGATCAAGTCCTTGGTACGCATAACGCTCGGCTCGTAAATATAATTATGTACGGGAGCCACTTTCACTCCTTTGACTTCAGCCGCAGCCTTAATCTCGCGAATTTCCTCGATTGTCACAGCGGTGGGTTTCTCCACTAGGACATGCTTTCCGTTCTCGATCGCCATCATGGCGTACTCATGATGGGTTTCCATGTTTGTGAGCAG
>CAXGVD010000189.1:0-5529 GCA_964012695.1 uncultured Opitutia bacterium | reverse complement strand
CGTAATGCATGGGAATCATCCGTTCCCAGTATTCCGGCCAGCCGTCCATGTCCTGAGGGTGACTGGCGGCAAGGTACTGGATCTTGCCCAGTTCCCCCGTGTCGTAGAGTTCCTTGATGTAGAGGAATTCCCGGGAGTACACGACGGTCTCCGCCATCATGTACTTGAGACCCGTTTCCTCCACCGCCTTGCAGAGTTCCTCGCACTCCTCAATGGTGGTAGCCATGGGCACGGTACACATGACGTGCTTGCCGGCTCGCAGGGCCTTGAGGGATTGTGGGGCGTGGTCGGGAATGGGGGAGTTGATGTGGACGGCGTCGATCTCGGGATCCTTGAGGAGTTCGTCGTAGTCGACGTAGCGCTTCTCGATGTCGAATTGGTCGGCCACCTTGTTCATTTCCTCCTCGTTGCGCCGGCAAACGGCGACGAGGTTTACGTTCGGGTGCGCTTGGTGAATGGGAATGAACTCGGCACCGAAGCCGAGTCCGACTATCGCGATATTGTGGACGTCTTTACTCATTGGAATTCTGCGTTGCGGGAGCGCCGGTAAAGCGCGGGTTATTGTTTTAAGGTTAGGAGGTAGGCCATCAGGTCGGCCATCTCCTTTTCATTTAAAAGAATGTTCACGGGAGGCATGGGGCTGGCTCCGAGTTTGTCAAATCCTTCCGCCAGTTGCGCGGAGGGATTGACGAGGCTATCATAGAGGTAGCCCCGCGTCTTGCGGGAGGCGATGCCATCTAGAGCGGGCCCGATGGAGCCGCCCTTGCCTCCGAGCGCGTGGCAACGAAGGCAACCTGCGACCTCGTTCTGGTGGAAGATGGCCCGGCCGGCTTCGGGGTCGGCGGCAAGATTGTCCGGAGTTTTGATTTCGGCGTAAACAGGTTTGAATTCACGCAGACTAACTTCGTCATACCAAGCCGTACCCTTGCTTTTGCCCCATCCGCCAAAGAGACAGTTTACGGTGAAGGCGCCGCTACGGTTCGCGGTAAAGGTTTTATGAACCTCCCTCCAGTCACCCGTCTTTTGCAGGGCGTTGGTTTTGCCCTCGTGCTGGAGTTCGTGGACATTAAGAAGGGCACCGTGAGCGCCACTCACGTCTTTGGTCTTTATCCATGCCGAGAGACGGTACTTTGCGCCGGCCTTGAGGTGAACGGTTGTGTAGAGGCTGGTGTCGTTCCCGACGGGCGTGCCGAATCGAAGAGCCTTGGAGCCTGCCCTTATGCTTGTTTTTTCGGTTTCGATTTGGCGGACCACGGCATCAGCCGGGCCCGAGTAGTTGCGGAAGGACCAGCCGTTAAGACCATCTTCGAAGGAGCCGTTATGGATAAGGTTTTCGCCGACCTCGTGGCGGAGGATTTCCCGTTGGTTGACGCCCGCCGCCTCGAGGGCGAGGCGTAGCCATTCGTCCTCGGCGTTCTCAGGGTTGGCGAGGAGAAGGGTCGCTGTCTTGCGGGCGGTCTCGAGGTCGTCTTGCTCGCCCAGCTTGACGAAGGCGGCGAGCCGAGTTTGGAGGTCCTTGTCTGCGAGGACGGCGCTGTCGTAGAGAAGTTGGGTGGCCGGGGCGTCGGCACCGAGAGCCCGGACGGCGTTGCGGCGAAGTACGGGATCGGGATGGATGAGGGCGGCCCGGTGGGTGGCGGCGTCCAAGGCGTCGAGCCCGCGCAGGGCCCAGAGGGCGTGAACGGCCCCGAGACCGCCTTTGGCGACACGATTCCGCAAGGCGGGAACGGCGGCTTTTCCCGCGGCACCGTCCACGAGGAGGCGCTGGGCGGTGAGGCGGCTGAACTGGTTGTCGGAGTCGAGGGCCTTGAGCAGGGCGGGGGTCTTGACCCCGGCGAGGGAATGGAAGGCGTCGCTATCGTTCTTCTCGTAAACGAGGCGGTACACGCGCCCGTGCTTTCTATCCCGATTGGGGTTCACGTGGGCGTTGCCCACGCCGCGCATGGCATCGTAGCCGCCGCGCCCTCGGCTCGGGGTGGGGTTGTGCTGGATGATGAAGTTGTACCAGTCGAGGAACCACAGGTTCCCGTCCGGGCCGACTTCAGCGACGATGGGGGAGAACCATTCATCGGCGCTCGCCACGACGCTAAAGGCGTTTATGGCCTCGTAGCCCGCACCCTTGGGGCGGAGGTCGTAGGCCCCAAGAAGGTTGCCCGTGGGTCCGCAGACGAAGGCCCGCCGCCCGCGCCAGGATTCGGGGAAACCGGCGGAATTGGCGAAGGCGTGACCGCAACCGGCGGTGTAGGCGTTGAAGGCGTCCACTTGCCGGATGTTCGGGGTGATGGGATGGAACTTGGGGGAGGAGGCAATCATCTTGGCGGTCATGCCGCGCTTGTCCTTGTAGAGGGTTGCAGGGATACCGCCGAAAAAGCTGGGGTTGTTGTTGGCGGTGGAGCCGAAGACGTCACCCGCCTCGTTGAAGCCGAGGCCCCAGGTGTTGTTGTTGAACTGGTGTAGGAATTCCATTTTCGAGCCGTCGGCCTTGAAGCGAAAGATGCCCATCCCGAAGTTGTGGCGTTCACCGTTCACCTCGCCGGTGAAACGGGAGTAGCCGACGGTGCCGTAAATCCAATTGTCGAGCCCGTAACGCAGGTTGCTCGGCCCCGCGTGGGTGTCTCCGGGGCCGAAGCCGGTGAAGAGGACTTCGCGGTGGTCCGCCACGTCGTCGCCGTCCTCGTCCTTGAGGAAGAGGAAGTCGGGGGCGTGGGCGATGATGACGCCGCCCTTGGCGAAGGTGAAGGAGGTGGGCACATTGAGGCCGTCCGCGAAGACGGTAGCCTTGTCTGCCTGGCCGTCGCCGTCGACATCCTCGAGAATCTTGATGCGGTCAGCGCCCTTACGTCCGGGCTTGATTTCGTTCGGGTAGTCCACGGACTCGGCCACCCAGAGCCGTCCGCGCTCGTCCCACTGGGCGTAGATAGGGTTGACGACCATGGGCTCGGCGGCGAACAGTTCCAGCCGGAAGCCGACGGGGACTTGGACGTACTTCATGCTGTCCTCGGCGGAGAGCGGGAACTGGTAGGGCAGGGGCTCTGGGCGGCGCTCGTAGTTCGGCACGTGGTCGCGCTTCTCGTACTTGAGCGGAGCGCGAGAAGCGAGGAACCGGTCGTGACGGGCCTTGGCCTCGTCGCCCGCCGCCCAGAGGATGCCCGCCTTCAGGAGCTGGTGAAAATCGGGGTGGTTCCAGACCCGGGCGTCGTGGCCGGAAGCAGTGTAGAAGACGCGTCCCTCACCCTCAGTCCGGACCCAAGTCCACGGTTCGGGCTTGTCGTGGGGATCGCCGGACATGGCGTCGCGAACCATCAGGACGGTCCGGTCCTTCTCGTTGTGCTTGTGATGGAAATAGGTTTCGTCCCAAGCCTCGAACTCCTTGACGCCGGCGAGGGCGGGGTGGTCCTTCTTCACGATACGGGCGGTGAAACTGGTTCCTTGGTGGCTCTTGAAGCGGCCGCCCACCAGTTGGTCGAAGCCGGGCTCGTTCGAGAAGCACCAACTGGCACAGTGAACGGGGACGAAGCCGCCTCCTCCCCGCACGTAACCCGACAGGTTGCGCCACTGCTTGTGAGTGATACGAGGGTGGTTGGCATAGAGGAGCAGGACGTCGAAGCGCCCGAGGTATTCCGCATCGTCCAAAGCTTGGGCGGGGGTGGTAACGTAGTCGAAGTAAATGGCGTCCCGCCCAAGAGCCTTGGCCAGCATGGGGTAGAACTGATTGGAGTCGTGGTGCTTGCTCTCGTGCCCGAGAAACAGCACCCGAATGGGTTCCGCCGCGACCTTTGAAAGCCCGAGGAAAAACAGGAGAAGGAAGAGAACAGACGTTTTCATGGCGGCGGACCTTTGCTTCGTTTGAGGGTTACTCAAACTTCCATGGCCACGGCTTGACCTTGGCTCGAACGGCCCAGGCTTCCCATTTGGCGGAGAGGGCTTCGACCTTTTCCGGGTGCTTGCCCGCGAGGTTGTTCAGTTCCGAGCGGTCTTCCTTGAGGTTGTAAAGTTCCCAAGGGCGAAGCTTGGAGGGGCGGCCGGTTTGTCCGTAACGGACGAGTTTCCAGTCCCCGTCGCGAACGGCGCTGTTGAGGTGGTGCTCGAAGTAGAGGGCGTCCTTGCGGGCCAAAGCCTTTCCCGAAAAGGCAGGTGCGAGGCTGACGCCTTCCAGGGGGGTGATTTCGTGGCCCTCGAAGGTTTTCGGATACTTGACTCCGGCAAGGTCCACGAAGGTAGCCATGAGATCGATGAGATGCCCCGGTTGGCGCTCCAGCTTGCCTCGGCGTTCCTTGGCGATGCCTTCGGGCCAGTGGGCGACGAGAGGGGTAGCGATGCCACCTTCGTGAGCGAAGTGCTTGTACTCGCGGAAGGGGGTGTTAGAAACGTTGGCCCAGCCGCGGCCGTAGCCGATGAAGGTGTCCTCGGGGCCCGCCATCACGCCGGGACCGACCCGAACGGCCCGACCGTCGCGGGTTTGCATGGGCGGCCAAATTTTTCGTTGCAGGTCGTCTTTCCCCATCGGCTTGTATTTAGGATAAGGCTTCTTAGGAGCGTAGCGTCCGTAGCCTTCGGCACAACCGCCGTTGTCCTGCAAGTAGAGAAAGAGAGTGTCGGCGAAAGAGCCCTGCCGCTTTACCTCGTCCATGATGCGGCCGATACCTTGGTCCATGTTGTCCACCATGGCGGCGTAAACCTCCATGTTGCGGCGTTCCCAATCCTTGTGCTGAGTTCGTTGCCAATCGTCCGATGGTGGAGCCGGTTTCAGCGCTGCGTCCACCAAGCCCATTTTTTTGAGGCGTTCGAGTCGACGTTTGCGAATGGGCTCAAAGCCGCCGTCGTATTTGCCTTTGTATTTTGCGATGTCCTGCGGCAAGGCGTGCATCGGCCAGTGGGCCGTCGTGTAGGCAACGTAGAGGAAGAAGGGCTTGTCGGCGGTCGCCTTTTCCTCGGAGTGCTTCTTGAGGAAGGTGACGGCGTTGTCGCTGATGGCGTCGGTGTAGTAGTAGGTCTCGGGCTTGTACTCGGGATCATTCACGGGTGTGATGAAGGTGTTGCCCCGGCAGAGGGTTGCGGGATCGTAGAAACTGCCCGCCCCGATGATGGTACCGTAGAATTCGTCGAACCCGCGTTGCAGGGGCCAGTTGTGCTTAGGCCCTTCCGCCCGAACGTGCTTGGTGACGTGCCATTTGCCGCTCATGTAGTTGCGATAGCCTGCCGCGCCAAGAGCCTCGGCAATGGTCAGTACGTTGCGGCCCAAATCGCCGCGATAGCCGGGCAAACGGTTGTCTCCAGTCATCAGTCCGATGCCCGCTTGGTGCTGGTATACCCCCGAAAGCAGAGCCGCCCGGGTCGGACAACAACGGGCAGTGTTGTAGAACTGGGTAAAGCGCAGGCCGTCTGCGGCGAGGGCGTCCAGGTTGGGCGTTTGAATTTCTCCGCCGTAACAACCGATGTCCGAGTACCCCATGTCGTCCGACATGATGAGGACGACGTTTGGGCGTGGAGCGGCGAAGGCGCAGACGGAAAGTCCGGCGAAGGAAACGA
>CAXGVD010000188.1:0-5531 GCA_964012695.1 uncultured Opitutia bacterium | reverse complement strand
GGAAGCCGACCTGCGCCCCCTCCGCAAGGACTTTCCCCCCGAAGCTCCCGTCGAACGTCTGCGCCAAATGGTTTCCCGAGCCCGGAGCATCACGCGCTAGGGGCGGCTCCGCTTCGCGAAAGAAAAAGGAAAGAATTTCCCTCCCGAAAACCCGAACCGAAAAGCAACCATGAAACTGCTTCACCTTCTTCGCTGTCGCCTTAATCTTCTTTTTTGCGCTTATATGCTTTTTACTGCGCAATTATTTCCTGATTCAAAGGGCGTTTTGTTGAAGGACTTCCTCTTGGCGGGCGTGGCGGACGAGGCGGGCATGGCCTTCACCCTCACGATGACGGCGGAGGTGAAGGACAAGGCGGGCGCGGAGGTCAAGGCGCTGGAGGGCTCCGTGGCCCTGACCGAATTGCCGACGGGAAGCGACTTCGAACTGCGGCGAGAGGGCGCGGCCTACCTCTTGAAGTTCGAGAAGGAGGGCAAGTTTCCCGTGGAGTTGCGTTTTCGGGCCAAGGTGGAGGAGGACGACGACCTCCGAAGCGTGAACCTGAAGCTGGTCAGCGCGCCCCTGCGCAAGCTGACCGTGGCGGGCCTGCCCCCGGAGGTGAAGCTGGAGGTGACGGGAGCCACCCAGCCGGTTTCCGGTGCGGAGGGCTGCGTCTGTCACCTTTCTGCGGACCGGACGCTCTCGATGCAATGGAAGGTGGCGGCGGAAGAGGTTACGGGCAAATTGTTTTATGCGGCCTCGAGTATAGCGGAACTTGCGGTGAGCCCCGGCCTGCTTCGGCAAAGCCATCTGGTGCGGGCGGAAATCCTGCAAGGCGAACTGGAGGGGCTGGACTTGAGGCTGGACGGCGAGGGCGAAGTGGTGCGGGTGGAGGGAAAGGACTTGCTTTCCTGGCGCGTGGTGAAGGAAGCGGACGGAATGGGGCGCCGTCTGGTGGCCCGCCTAAGTCGTCCGCAGACGGGGGAGTACGTCTTGTTGGTTAGTGCCCGCCGGGCCTTGGGGCCGTTTCCATTGGAAGTAGCGCCCTTGCGCGTCCTGCCCCTGAACGCCATACGCAACAATGGATATCTGCGGCTGTCCAACGAAGGTGCCGTAAAGCTGGAAGTCAAGGAAACCACCGGGCTTTCCCGGGTCTCGCCGGAATTGTTTCCGCAGGCTGGAGAATTGAGCGAAGCCAAGCCTAACGGAGGACGTTCCTTCGCCTTTCGCCATTCGGGCGATTCCTTTTCCTTTCGGGCTCTGGCGGACGATGTTTTGCCCGAGGTGAATGTTTCCCAGTCCCTCCTGTATGTCTTGGGGGAAAACGACTTGTCCATCCGAGCGGAACTGGAGCTGGACGTGCGGGAGGCCCCTTTGAGGGAATTCGGCCTTTTGGTGCCGTCGGGCTTTTCGCCCGCGGGCCTGCGGGCGTCTGACCTTTCCGACTACTTCCTCACCCGCGTAGACGACGAAAGCTCCCGCCTGCGTCTCGTCTTTTCGAAACCCGTGATTGGGCGCGCGCTGATTGAATTGGAACTGGAAAGCAATGTAGCTCCTACGGAAGGGGAGTGGTCACCGCCTCAGCTCACGCCTGAGAAGGTCAAGACCTTGCGCGGAAACGTTGGCGTGAGCGTGGCTCCAGGCGGACGCGTGAAGGCTACGGGAAGCGAAGGTCTAGTGGAAATGGCCACGGCTTTTTTCCCCGAGAAGCGGGACGACCTTCAACTCGCCTTCCGGATCAAGAACGAGGACTGGAATTTACAACTGACTTACGAGCGCATCGACCGCTCCCTCCGCGTAGACGCCCTGCAACTCTTTTCCATCGGCGAAGGCGTGGCCTACGGGAGCACTACCTTACACTTTTACGTCACGGGGGCGCCTGTAAGCGAATTGGAGGTCGAGACACCGCCAAGTTACGCGAACGTGGAGTTCGTAGGCAAGGACGTGCGCTCGTGGGAGGAAACGGCTAACGGCTACAAGTGTCGCCTGCACGCCCCGCAGGCGGGAGCCTACTCCCTTCTGGTAACCTACGACTTGCGCTTCGACCCTGCGGGTGAAGTATTGTCTCTTTCTGGAGTACGCCCAGTCGGGGCAAAGGTGGAGCGCGGTTATGTCATCGCCGCCAGTCATCACTATTCGCGCGAACGTGGCGGAATGGGGGAGCAGTTGTCCGGCAACCTTTTGGAGCTGGAGCCCGCGGAGGTGCCCGCCGAGTATCGTTTGCTTTACGACGCCCCGCTCGTGGCCGCATTTCGATACGCCGGGCGTCCTTTGGAGGCGGATCTCGCCCTGCGTCCCTTCGCCCACGCCGAAAGCGTTCGCCAAGTGGCCGACTACGCCAGTCTCTTCACTTGCGTCTCCGCCAAGGGAGAGGTGGTCACGGACGCCCGCTATCTCGTGAAGAACAAGGGTTTGGCCCATTTCCGGGTTAGCTTGCCAGAAGGTTTCGCCCTGTGGTCAGCCCGGGTGAACGACCGCAAGGTCACTCCCGTGGCCAAGGGGAGCGAAACCTTGGTGCCGCTGCCGCAAAGCGCGGACCCGAACCAAGTCGCTACCGTCGATTTGAAGATAGCCGAAAAGGTGGAAAACGCGGGAAGCCTGATCCTCCGGGCGCCCGCCGTTACCTCTGCGCCTTCCCTCATGACCAAGTGGAGGGTGGAACCGGAGCGCGGCCACCGTCTCAAGGACTTGTCCGGTTATGCGGAGTGGAGTGCACCGCGTCCCGAGCGAGGCGGTTTTGCTTGGCTGGGGAATTTGTTGAGCGGTGGGTTCGGGAGTCGTCCCTTGTTTTACCTCGGACTTTCCGTTGCTTGTGCGTTGGCCGGTTTATTCCTCGTCCGGCGGCTTGCTCGGACGGGAGCCAAGCGTGGCGCCTTGCGGACGAATCGCCTCGGCTTGCTCGCCTCATGTTGCTTCGTGGCGGCGGCGGTGAGCTTGATTCCCGTGGGAAAGGCGGGCTTCGGACCGATTGAGGAAGTGGCCCTCGGCGACCCCGGCCTGACCTACTTGCTTCCCCCACTGGAAGCTGGTCCATATCCGGCTTTCTATATCGAGAACCAACCCGAAGCCGAGGAGAAGGGCGGGATGGCGGCCCTCGCCTGGTTGCCTCTCGCGGGAGGATTGCTGGTGGGCTTCCGCTTGCTCGTTCTCAAGCTTCGCGGTGGCGAGACGACTTTTCCTTCGGGACAGGCCGCCCTTTGCTGGACGGGTGTCTTCTGGAGCGGCTTGTTGTCTTCGGAACCCGTTGGTTGGTTCTGCATGACCTTGTTGTCGCTCTACCTGCTTCATGCCGCGTTGCCCGCCTTGTTGGCCTTTCGCGAACTTCCCGAGGAGACTCGGGAGGAGGGACGCGGGAGAGCGGAAGGTCGCGCGCAAAGAGCGGTCACGGCATGTCTTCTCTTCGGCTTGGTCTGCTTCGTTCCCTTCGAGGGTGAAGCCCGCGGGCTGTTCGCGAAAAAGAAAACGGTCGAGCAGAAGGAACCCGCAAAGGATTCTCCGTCCTCCAAGCCCCTTCCACTCTTGATAGACAAGGTGTCCCACACCGTTGTGGTCGAGAAGGAGAGGGCCAAGGTGACGACGGTGGTAGATTGGCGCCCGAGGATGGGGGAGCGGTTGGACTTGCTTCGCGCTCCCGCAGTTCTGACTTCAGTAGACGTTGTGCCGGGCGGTCCCGTCCTCTCTCAGGACTTGGGGGAGAGCGGGGCAGCGAGTTACTTCCTCACTACGGAGAAGGGCGCCGTGAAAAAGGTATCGCACGGATTTCCTCTTTTCGGGCGCGGTTCCCTCTTTTCGCGTTCGAGAAGGGCGAACGCTGCTGGTTCCAAGGCGCTCGCTAAGGGACACCGGGTCACCTTCACCTTCGAGGCGGCCGTCACCCGTCAAGCCGGTTACTCCTCCCTTGCCTTGCCGGAATTCGAGGGCCTGATTCATTCTGCCGACCTTCGGGTGGACGGTGCGGACTTGCTGGTGGAGTCCCCCCAGGCCGTATCTGTTACCGAGGACCATGCCGATGCCAATTCCACCTCCGCCCGCCTCCGCCTCTCGCCCGGCAAGAATTTGGAGTTACGTTGGCGTCCGCGGACCAGGGACATCCGGAAGGAGGAAGCAGTGCTTTACGCCGAGTTCGCACAACTCTTCGTCCCCGCCGCCGGCATCGTGGAGGGTGTGCACGAGGCCCGCGTACGGCTGGCGCAAGGCCGGGCCGCCGATTTGGAGTTCGCCACGCCTCCGGGCCTCACGATTACCGACGTGGAGCGTATCGACGGGTTGGAAAGTTGGCGCTTTGACCCCGATGCCTCCCGCCTCAGCGTCCGTTTCGACCCGCCCATGTCCAAGCCCTTCATCCTATTGGCTCGTTCCCAGCTCGCTGCGTCTCCCTTGCCGTATGAACGCGAGGTGGGGCCGCTTTACCTCGTCGGGGCCGCCGGACAGGTTGGCATGGTTGCTGTGGCCACCGGCGCCACCGCTCAAGTGGACGAGGCCACGCCCGTGGGCATGGCCAACCTGAACCTGGAGGACTTCCCCTTCGAACGCCTTTCCAAATGCGCCGAGGTTTCTCATCGCCTCACACCCCGGCGAGCCTATCGCTACGCCGACCCCGCTTCTCGTCTTCGCCTCGGCATCGTGGCTGTGGAGCCGGACGTGCGCGTCACTTCCCGTGAGTCGCTTTCCTTGGGCGAGGACCGCATCCTTCTCGCGGCGGAGTTGCAGGTGTCGGTCACCCGGGCTGGTGTTTTCCAGCTAAGCTTCCCCCTTCCCGACACGATGGAAGTCGAAACCCTGACAGGGGATAGTCTGTCTCATTGGAACGAGTCCGACGACGAGAACGGTACGCGTTTAGTCACCCTTCACCTGAAGGACAAGTTGATTGGGACCCACTCCTTCGAGGCCACCCTCGTCGGACCCGGAGCCAGACCGGGTAAGCAATGGCCCGCCCCCAGGCTTGCCCTGCGCGAGGCCGCCAAACACGCCGGCACCCTTCTCCTCCATCCCGAGCGGGGCCTCCGGGTGGAGGTGGCAGAGAGGCGGGGCGTGAGTTCCGTGGACCCCAAAATCTTTGGTATAACCGACAAGGGCGTCTCTGCCTTTCGCTTCCTGAGGGCGGACAATTACCTTTCCCTCGACCTCGTAAAAGTGGACCCGTGGGTGACGGCCACCATGCTTCAGGACGTTACCGCGCGCAAGGGCCTGTTGGAGGTTCGGGCCAGAGTCGATTATCTCGTTGAGAACGCGGGCGTGCGGGCCTTCCACATTAGATTGCCCGAGGGTGCGGCGGGCGAGCGCATCCGCGGCGAACAAGTAGAGGATGTGGTCCGCGTTCCTTTTGCGGACGGCAACGGCACGGACTCCGACCTGCGGGAGGTACGTCTACGCCGTCGCATCATCGGACCCTACTCTCTGGACGTCAGCTACCACCTTCCCTCCCCGGAAGGCGAGGAGGATGCCGCCGGTTTGCGCCGGACGGAAGCCCTCGTTTCCAGCCTCGGTCTGCCGGACGCCCATTCGCTTCGCGCTTTCCTCGCCTTGCGGGCTGGGGGACGTTTGCAACTGGAGA
>CAXGVD010000187.1:0-5581 GCA_964012695.1 uncultured Opitutia bacterium | reverse complement strand
AAAGACTCGGAGAACTTGAGGTTTTGGTTGTTGAAGCGTAGGGTGCCTTCCAGCTTGCACTCGAACTCGCCCGCCGCGGTGGAACTGGCGTTGGTGGTGACTTCGAGGGTGGCGCCGTAGGTGTCCTTGAGCACATTGGCGGCCTTCACGGATATGCCCTTGGCGTTGGAGGGGAGTGTGACCTTCAGGGAGATTTGATCGGTGAAGCCGAAGAGACGTTCGACAGCCACGTCCAGGTTCAGCTTTTCGCCCGCCTTGACGGTTTGCTTGGGGAGCGGCGTCACGGCCACGGGGGTTTCCCGAACCTTGAGGGTGAAGGGCGAGGTAAAGAGGGTTACGGTGACGTCCTTGGGTTTCTTGACGGCGTCGTCCATCTTTTTGGCGAGGGCGTCGGCGGCCTTCTTCTTGCCGTCAAGGCGCTTGGTCTTGGTGTCGGCGGCCTTATGCTTTTGCTCGGCCTCCTTGTGGACCTTGTCGGCGGCGGCGATTTTGGCTTCGTCCTTCTCCTTCTCGGCGGCGTCGAGGGCCTTCTTGGCCTCGTCGAGAGCTTTCTTGGCCTCGGCGGCTTCCTTTTGTCCGGCCTTGAGACGTTCATCCGCCTTTTTCGCTTCCTCGGAAGCCTTCTTGGCCTCCTCCTCTGAATAGACCTTGTACTTGCCCTTGACTTGGGCGGAGCAGAAGAGGGAATGCTCGCCGGCGGGCAGCTTGGCGGAGGCGAGGTTCACGTCCAGCACGCCCTCGTTCTTCTTCTTGGGGTCCACGTTGATTTCCTTGATTTTAGGGGCTTCCTTGTGACCGAAGACCTTGATTTTGGTCTGGGCCTTGAAGGCATCGGTCGAGTCCAGCTTGACGGGGAGCTTGAGGGCGCCGCCAACGGAGGTCTCGAAGAAGCGTGGGACCTTGGGGTTGGCTTTGGCCTTCTCGAAGGCGGTTTGGTTGGCCTTCTTGGCGGCGAGGTCGGCCTTGCGGCCCGCTTGATTGGCTTGGGCTAGGTGGTGGGCAGAGCGGGCCTTGTCGAAGGCGGCCTTTTGCTTGGGATCGGCATCGAACTTGGCCTTGGCGTCATCGTGAGCCTTCTTGGCGTCGGCCACCTTCTTGTCTGCCGCCTCCAGAGCCTTTTGGGCGGCCTCGACGGCCTTCTTCGCTTCATCGACCTGTTTGTCGGCGTCGAAAAGCACGCTAACGGGAGCCTTTTCGCGTCCCACCACTGCAAGAGGGGCATCCCGCCCGATGCGGACGTGCGAAACGGCCACCTTGGATTGGTTGTCGTAGGAACTCCAGGCGACGTCGGCGAAGCGGCAATCCCGGCGGGCCTCCTTGCCGCCAACCTTGGCCTTGCCCGAGATGGTGAAGCATCCGTCCCAGTCCCCGGCGTCGGCGGACGGGTTGAGCAGCACGGTGACGGAGTCGGCTCCTTCGGGAATGCGCTTGGGGGAGTAGGAGACGAAAGCGGGCAGCCCGCCGAACTCCAAGTCCACGGCGCCCTTGAAACCATCGCGCCGAAGGGCCATCACCTTGAGCGGAAAGGCCTCGCCCTTGCGGACGGTGGGCGACTTCACGTAAATGGGGCTTGAGTTGTTGTTCACGGGAGGTGGCAACATGCCGTAGGCGGCGAGCCGGAAGTCCGGGGCCTCCTTACGGATAGAGAGGCGATAGACGTTGAGGGGGTCGGAGGCGGAGTTGAAGAGGTCGTAGACGAGGATGCGGTAGTCGCCGTCGGCGGGAGCGGAGAAACGAAGGGCGGGGTCACGGGTGGAGAGGTCGAAGATGGCGCCGCCCAGGCTGGATTTCACGTCGAGGGCCTGCCCGATTGCCTTGGCGGTTTCCGAGCCGTCGTCCTTCTTTGTGAGCTGTTCGAGCAAGAGGAAGGCATGGGTGGGGCGGCCGAGACGCTCGGAGAAGACCTCTATGCGGAAGACCTCGTCCTTCTTGGCGGTAAAGCGGAACCTGTCCTTGTCGGCGGCGGGGAAGAACTTGGCCGCGATTTCGCAGGGGACGTTAACCTTTTGGGCTTGGCCGGGGGCGTCGTTGGGACCGTCGGCCTCGTTAACCACGTCCGCCTCACCGTAACCGATAAAGACGGCGTTGGAAGCGCCTTGAGGGGATTCCAGCCGGTACTCGAAGTGATCGATGGCGGCCCGGCGCGGCTCCAGATGGGAGGTCAGTTCCAGCTTGGAGCGGGCGTCGCCGCTCGGAAGCTTGATGCGAACCTCCTTCTTTTCGAGCGCCTTGCCGCCCCGGGTTTTGAGTTCAGAAGGTTGTCCGCCGGGCAGGTTGCGTCCATAGAGGGTGAAGACGTTGTCCGCCCCCGCCTTGCCCACGGGCGGGTGAATAACGTCGATGCGCGGACGAGTAGAGACGGTGAGGCGGTAGACGTAGTCGGCGCCGCCCTTGTAAAGGAAGTCGTTGAGGCGGACGAACCAATCGCCGTCGACGGGAACGGTGAAGTCGAGTAAGCCGTACTGCGGGTCGCTTTCAAGCTGGACGCCCTCGGCGTCGTAAAGGGCGAGGGAAGGCGTGAGGCGCGTGTCGAGGTCCTTGTTGGGAACCTCCACCAGCACGCGTTGCCCCTTCTTGGCGGCGAACTTGAACCAAGCAAACTTGTTGGCGGGGCTTCTGCCGTAAACGGTTTGGCCGAGTTCGAGTTCAAAAGCCTTGTCCATGGAGGAGCCGCCCTCGCCCGCTTCCTTCTCGGGCAGGTCGCCCACCACGAAGGCCCGGAAATTGGAAACCCCGAACTTGCCGCCGCCCACCTGGGCCCGGTGAATGCCGAAGGGCGCGTCCCCCGCCACCTTTACGACGAACACATTGGGCGTGATTGCCCCGTCCTCGTCCTTCTTCGGCTCGGCCTTGATGGCCCCGTGGGAGAACTTCATCCAAGAGACCCCCTCCAAGTCCACGCCAGTCACGGTCAGTTCCAGCTCGGAACCACGCTGAGCGGAAAGAGGATACAGGCCGTCCACCCGAGCGGATGGCAATTGCCCAAAAGCCAAGGATCCGGCTACCAGCGAGAAGGAAAGAAAAACGGAAAAACGGGAGAATGTCTTCATCGGGACCCAATCCTTTTTCGCGCAGGCGCGCGAGTCAATGGAAACGACACAAAACGATGAGGTTTTTTGGGAGGAGGTCAGGAAAACGGACGCCTGAACCCAAGCGATACCCCTTGTTTTCCGACAAGTCGCGGTAGGCTGGTTGCCATGACCTTGGAGGAGTTGCCGCATCTTGCCAGAAGTCCTGCAAGACCTTTCCGGTGCGGCGAGTTGGTACTAAGAAGAAAGCCACTGGGATTTGGGGTATACACTCATTTACACTTTTCAAGTCTTCTTGCCCATCTTGCGCAAGCGTGGAGGTGCTCACCGCATTCTTTGCGACGGCTTTCGCAAAATCCTCCTAGGGCCTTTCCCCTACAACTTGCTTTAATCGCTTAACAACAACACCCGGGTGGTGAATATGGTCATTAACTAGGCCTGCAACCCAACCACCGGCAGGAAACTCCTTCGCCTAAGAACGCCACACGAATAAGCATTCCAGCTTTTCCGAAAGGCAAAACCGCCTCACGAGAACAGCTCGTCGATGGGGTCCCCAAAGGGGAGAACGGGATGGGGGCGGCCTCCGTGGTCGAGGTAGGTCTTGTGGACATCCACGCCGAGGTGGCGGTACACGGTGGCGAGCACATCTTGGGGACGGACGGGGCGTTCCTTGGGTTCGGCGCCTTTGGAGTCGGAGGCGCCGACGACGCGTCCACCTTGGATGCCGCCGCCCGAGACGGAGGCGCTGAAGACGTTCGGGTAGTGGTCGCGACCGCCGGTCTTATTGACTTTGGGAGTGCGTCCGAATTCTCCCCAGGCGATGACCATGACGTCGTCGGTGAGGCCGCGTTGGTCAAGGTCTTCAAGGAGGGCGGAGTAAGCTTGGTCCCAGCGGGGGAGGAAGCCATCGCGCATGGTTTCGTAGCCCTTTACGTGGGTGTCCCACCAGCGAAGGTCCACGGTGACGAGACGGACGCCCGCTTCCACAAGGCGGCGGGCGAGCAGCATGCGCTGGCTCCAGGCGGGCACGCCACAACGGTCGGGGGTGGGGGCCTTGTACTCGGGCATGAAACCGTAGCGTTCGCGGAGTGCGCGGGGCTCGGCGTCGAGGTCGAAGGCGTCACGGGCCGCCGGGCTGGTGAGGACGTCGAAAGCTTGTTGGGTGAAACCGTCGGCGGCCTCCATGGCACCGGAGGCGTCCACTTCCCGACGGACGGAGTCGAAGGCGTCGAGGAGTCCCTTGCGGGAGTCGAGACGGTTGAAGGAGAGGGAGTCCCCGAGGGAGAAGTTGGGAATCTCGAAGGGGCCGTCCGCGGCGGGGTCGACCCGGGTTTCGAAGGGGGCGTACTTTTTGCCGAGGTAGGCGGGGTCCACGCCTGGAAGACGGCGGGGAATCATGACGTAGGGGGGCAACTCGGGGTTGAGGTGGCCTTGTTGCTCGGCGACGATGGAGCCGCAACTGGGGAAGACGTTCTCGTTGGGGTTGCCTTTTTGGGGCGGGTAGCCCGTGAACATGATTTGGTCGCCCGCGGAGTGACCAGCGTCAGTGTGATGGAGGCTTCGGATGATGGAGAACTTGTCCATCACCTTGGCGCACTTGGGGAGAAGATCGCAAACGTGGATGCCCGGCACGTTGGTGCGGGTGGAACCGAAGTAGCCGCGGTATTCCTGCGGGGCGTCGGGCTTGGGATCCCAAGTCTCGTGCTGGGAGGGGCCGCCGCGTTGCCAGAGGATGATGACGGCTTTGTCTCGGGAGGTCTTGGCGGGGCCTGCGAGAGCTTCGGCCCGGAGGAAGTCGGAGAGGGTGAGACCCGCCATGCCCAGAGCGCCGGCCTTGACGAAGTCGCGCCTGCCCAAGCCGAGGTTGCGGCGGAACTCGGGGCAACCTTGCGGCGTGGCGTGGTTCATGGCGAAGTGGTTTCGCCCCGTCGAAACGGACTTTCTACAGGTTGAAAAGGAACTCCTTGGTGTTGAAAAGAGCCCAGACGACGTCCTCGAATGCTTGCTTCTTGTCCACGGGTTTCTTGCCTCCCTTGTCGTCCTCAATTTCTCGGTTCACGTATTGGACGGCCATTTTCAGCTCGTCGTCCTTGGGGGCGCGGGAAAAGGCGACATAGTAAAGCTCGGTGACTTTGTCCTCGTCGCTCATGTCCTTGTTGGAGGCCAACTTGGCGGCCCGTCCGGAACCGCTGGAGAGCTTGTTCTGGATGTCCTTGGAGTTGATGAGATGGAGGCTTTGGGCGAGGGAGGCGTCACCGGAACGTTCGCATTCGCAGGCACTGGCGTTGTCCGGACGCCCGAAGACGGAAAGGAAGTAGCTGCTCTGGTTGTAGCTGTTGTCCGGGAGCATGGTGGCCCGGGTGCCGGCGGGAAGGCCGCTGAAGTTGGTACGGACGGCAGTGAGGTCGTCGATGGAGTCGAGGAGCACTTCGGCGGGCAGGCGCTGGGGATAGTGGCGTGAAAAATTATGTTTGTCCTTGGCGTTGTAGTCGTTGGGAACGGAGCTGAACTGGTAGGTCTTGGAGCGGACGATGTCCCGGATGAGGTCCTTC
>CAXGVD010000186.1:0-5623 GCA_964012695.1 uncultured Opitutia bacterium | reverse complement strand
GAGCCTGCTCCGGAGACGGTTCCGCCCGTTCCCGCCGTGAGAGTGAGAATGTGTTTGTTGATGGAGAAGGCGGCGGAGACGTTTCTGTCCTGCGTCATAGAGACGGTGGTGGAGCTTGCGTTGACGTCGGCCACGCCGGCGCCGGTCCAGCCCGCGAAGGAGTGACCGGCGTTGGGTGTGGCGGTTATGGTGGCGTTTGAGTCGTGGGAGTAGGTGCCGCTTCCGACGACCGTTCCGCCTGAGCCTGAAGTGGCTTGGAGGACGTACTGCTTGAGAGTGAAGATGGCGGAGACGTTTCGAGTCTGCGTCATGGATACGGTCGTAGTGGTGGCGTTGACGTCGGCCACGCCGGCGCCGCTCCAGCCGGCGAAGAAGTAACCCGTGGCGGGTGTGGCGGTGATGGTGGCGTTGGTGTCGTGGGTGAAGTTACCGTCCCCGCTCACGGTGCCTCCTGCGGCGGGGGAGGCGTTTATGTCGAGGAGGTAGGAGTTGAGGGTGAAGTGGGCGGTGACGGTTCGCTTCTTGTCTGCGGTGACGGTGACGGGGTTGGTGGTGCCGTTGGCGTCTCCGGACCAGTTTGCGAAGGTGTAGCCGGTTGCTGGGACGGCGGTGAGGGATACCGCTTTGCCTTGGTTGTAGGTGCCCGCGCCAGTGACGGTTCCTCCGGCGGTTGGGGATACGTTGGCGTCGATGACGAAGGAGGGCCAGCGGCCGGTGCCGGAGAGGTCGCGGCGGAATTTTGGCCAGTCCGTGTCTCCGAGGGTTGAGCCGGCGTAGATGGCATGGAGTTTTTTGTCGAAGGAGGCGACGTAGAGGGCGCCTTGGGTACCGAGGACGAGGCCGGCGTCCACTACGTCTCCGATGGTTACGGTGGCTCCGTTGACGTTTGTAGTCCAGGCGAGGGAGCCGTTGGACTCGAAGGCGAAGATATGGTTTTCGCCGCTGCCGGCGTAGGAGGCGACATATACGGTGCCGTTGGCGTCAACGACGGGGGAGCTGTAGAAGACGTCGCCGACGGCTTCCTCCCAGTTGGGTATGCCGTTGGTGGTGTCGAGGGAGCGGAGGTAACCGTCTCGTCCGGCGAAATACACTTCGCCCGAGGGACCGAGGACGGGGGAGGAGTCCACGCGGTCGCCGGTTTCGTAGTCCCAGCGCTTGAGGGCGCCTGTGCCGTTGTCTTCGAGCGAGTAGAAAAAGCCGTTGGCGGAGCCGAAGTAGAGGTTGCCGTCCAGGTCGAGGGCGGGTGAGGACTCGATGGAGAGGTTGGCGTCGACGACTTGTTCCACGGCGTAGGTCCACTTGACGGTACCGGAGGGGTTGAGGGCGTGGAAGGTACCGTTGCCGTCACCGAAGTAAATGGTGCCGTCCTGGCCGATTGCGGCGGAGGAGGAGATGGGTTGGCCGGCGTAGTATTCCCATTTTTTGGAGCCGTTGGCTTCGATGGCGTAGAAGAAGTTGTCGTGGGAACCGAAGTAGATGGTCCCGTCCACGCCGACGGCGGGGCCCGCCGTCACGGCGCTGTTGGTGGTGAAAGTCCACTTTTGGGAGCCGTTTTTGTCCACGGCGTGGAGCTTGTTGTCCCAAGAACCGACGTAGATGGTGCCGTCGTCGGCGAGTGCGGGAGTGGAGTCAACCCAGTCTCCGGCCGTGTAGGTCCACTTGACGGATCCGTTGCTCTCGATAGCGTAGAGTTTTTTATCTCCCGAGCCGATATAGATGGTATCGTTGGCGTCGATGGTTGGGGTGGAGTAGAGGACGCCGCCGGTAGTGGTGGACCAAAGAAGGTCTCCTGCGATTTGGGCGGAGAGGCCCGAGGCTGAGAGGACGAGGGCGGCCAAGGGAGCGAGTCCGGTTGGACGAAAGGCGAATAGATTCATGTCGGCGTTCGGGCTGGCGAAGGTGTGGATTGACCATAGGTCAAGTCGGGCGGCTTTCGCAATTAATATCAGCAGAACAAGCCGTAAGGTTACAAAAAAATGTGCGGACGCGCGGACCTGTGGTCTCAGGAAGCGTGGCCTTCCTTGATGCGAAGGAGGAAGCGGGAGCCGTCGGGGCCGGTATGTTCGAGGGTGAGTTCGGCGTCGATGCGTTCGGCCAGTTCGCGGGATATGGCTAGGCCGACGCCGGAGCCGGCGGGTTTCTCGCTCTGGACGGGGCGAAAGAGGTTTTCGCGGAGGTGTTCGTGTACGCCGGAGCCTGTGTCCGCGACGCGGAATTCGATGAAGTTTTCCTTTTCGTCGACTTGGAGGGTGACGGTGCCACCTTTTGGCGTAGCCTCCAAGGCGTTTTGGGCGAGGTTGAGGAGAATAGGAAGGATGAGGTTGGCCCGAAGGTTGTCGATTTCGGCGTCGCCTGCGTCACTGACTTTCAGGGAAATTTCCGCTTTTTCCGCTTCGGCCTTGAGGCGTTGCTTGAGGAGCTGGAGGATTTCGGAAGCGGTAAAGGCGTAGGAGGCTTCTTCAGCTTCGGTTTCGTGCAGGGTGGATAGGGTTTCCTCGACGAGGGACTGCATGCGGTTGGTGGTCTCGTGGAGGAGGCGTGCGTCTTCTTCGTCGCCGGTCTCGTCGCTTTTTTCGCGGGCGTATTGCTTGAGGCCTGCGAGGGGATTTTGGAGGGCGTGCATGAGGTGGGCAGTGACGGCGCCGATGCCTGCGGACTTGCAGGCTTGAGCGAGGCGGCGGTTGGCTTCGGCGAGTTTCTCGGAGCGCTCAGCGAGGGTGTCTTGGGAGCGTCTGAGGCGTCGCAGAAAGGCGAAGAATACGACGCCGATTAATCCGCCGCCCCCTGAAAGGGCGAAGAGACCTTGGCGAAGGAGGCTGGCGTTCAAGGCGTTGCGCTCGGCGGCGTGGGCGTTTCCGTCCGCAAGTAGGAGGAGAAAGCCGGCTTCGGCGTTTTCGCCGGCGGGTAGAAGGATGGCGAGGGTGGCGGGTTCATGGAAGCGGGCGTGGGGAGCGGAGCGGGCGGCGTCGAAGTCGTTGGGAGAGGGAGCTTCGTGTTCTTCGATGGAGAAGGAGGTGATGAGAGAGGCGTCCGCATCGTAGGGAACGACGCCTTTCACGCCCGGTAGTTCCAATGCGAGAAGGGCAGTTTCCTCGAGCACTTCGGCTGGTTCGTGAAGGAGTTCCTCTATGCCAAGCTCTATGTAGTCCAAGTCCCGTTCGAAGGCTTCGGCCTCGGCTTGGCGGTAGTCTTCGGCCACGGTGGGGGCGTAGCTTTGGGCGATGCGGGCGAGGGTTTCCTCCCGTAGGCGCCCGCGCAGGTCGAAAAGCAGGGCGGCGAGCATGACTCCATAGGTGGCGAGAATGAGCAGGAAGGCGGTTACGGCGCCTCGCCTTGAGGAAGGGGAAAGTTGCACGGCGTCGTTCAAGGCGAGGAAGGGAGGTTGCGGTTTCCCCTACTTCGACCACTCCACACCGGCGGAGTAGGTTTGGGCGTCGTACTCGAAGTCGCGGGAGTTGGAGTCGTCCCGTTCTCGGGTCCACTTGGCGAAGACTTTCCAGTGGTCGTTGACGGAGCGTCGTACGGTCATTTCGGTGGAGAAGCTTCGTCTGCGTAAGGTGGGGCCGGCGAAGGAAATGGGGCGGACGTCGTGGGCGAAGTCCCCTCCGCCCACGGTGGCGGAGGCTTCCCAAGGTTTGCGTTCGTAAGCGAGGGTGAGGCGACCACTGAGGCTGCGGAGGTCGTAGTAACCTTCGGCGTTATCGTAGAGCTTGCGGAGGTTTACGGTCAAGCGGGCGGACCACTCTTTCTCTTCGCCAAAGGGATGGTAGAGGGTGAGGTCTGCGCCGACGGTTTTGGTTTCGAGCAAACCGTCGAGGGGCCAACCGTCGGCCATGCGGCGGACGCGGCTGTCGTAGTCCATCCAAGTGGCGGCGAGGGCGAGTTCGGCGGTGGAGTCTTGCTTGCCCCGCCACTTGAGGAAAGTTCGGAACTCCTTTTCCTTGTAGTTTTCGGAAGTTTCGGCGAACACATCGCGAGCGGCGGCCACTTCGATGCCGCCGCTGAGCTTTTCGCCGACGGGGAAGGCAAGGAAGGGACGCACTTCCGTCTTGTTGGACTGAACGGTAAGGGAGAAGGGAGCGTCGAGATTTTCTGTGAGGTCGAAGGCGAGGTCGTAGTAGACGTGACGGGCCCGAAGGCCTGCAGTGAGACCCGAGGACGAGAAGGTGCGGGAGTACTCGGCTTGGGCGAGAGCGATGCCCGCCAATTCAAGGGACGGGATGCCTTCGTAGTGGGAGCCTTCCCCAAAGATGTAGAGGTAGAACACGCTCGAATCCTCACCCATGCGTAGGAGAAAGGAATCGATGGAGGTGGTGACATAGCCCGCCTTTTCCCGAACGAAGGGGCCCTGCATGGGGTTGGTGTGCAGGCCACCGCCAAGGCTTAGGGTAAGGCTGTTGGACCAGTTGGAGGGAGAAGGAAGCGGGAGGTCGGGGGAGGATGAGTTTTCGTCGGTCCCGAAGATGAGGGCGTCGAGCATGGCCTCTGTCTCGTTGCCTTCGAGCGAACTTGGAAGTGTGGGGTTTTCTTCAACCTGTCCCGCGAGCGCCTGGAGGAAAAAAAGCACTGGAAGGAGCGGGGAAAGAATGCGGGCCGACATCGTGTGTGGCGTAGAGAAACGATCGGCTTTTACTTAGCGCAAGGGAAAGAGGCAAAAGCAATTTCCCTTCGGAAAAAAAGGGGGCGGGTCGAAACCCGCCCCCTTTTCGGTTAGCCGGTCGCGTGGCCGGCTGAATCCCCTCGCGAAAGTGTGTTCGACAAGGTTAGGTGTTTATCGGGAGGTGCGGCGATCGCCCGTATCTTTTTGGGCGCGGATGGCTTCCCGCAGTTCCTTTTCCTTGTTCTTGAGTTCTTCGTGCTTGGCCTTTTGGCCTTCCTTGAAGGTTTCGAGGAGTTCCTTGCGTTTCTCTTCGGAAGCGTCCTTGAGATCTTTGCGAAGGTTGACTCGGGCGGTGTGAAGTTCCTTGTGAGCAACCTTCACCGCCTCGATTTTGGTCTTCACGGCGGCGGGTGGTTCGGGGCGCGGCTTGCGTTCAGGGCGGGCGGCCTTGAGAGCGGCATGCACGGCCTTGGCTTTCTCGGCCTGAGCTTTGATGCGGTCTGCATTTTCCTTACGGAAGGATTCTACAGTCTCCTTCACGGTTTCCTTGTCCGCCTTCTTGCCGAGGGCAGCAAGTTTGGCTTGAAGGGCCTTGCGAAGGGATTCCTGCTCTTTCTTGTAAGCATCCATCTTGTTCTTCGCGGCATCAGCAATCTTGTTGGGCCTGGGAGGCTCTTTAGCACGAAGCACAGGAAGGGGTTTGGGCTCAGGTTTTGGGCGGTTTTTGTCGGCTTCTACTTTCTCTTTAATCCAGCGAGCGAGTGTTCCTGATCCCTTGCCGAAGCCGAATGGAAGTTCTACCAAATCTCTAGTCTGAGCGGCAGGAGGCTTGCCCCAGTGTTGAGGGAAAGGGCGGACGGGCCTAACTGGCTTTGGAGGAAAAACTGGTTCAGGAAAGCAGATGACCACTTCGGGTATTTTCTTAAGTTCGGCCAAGCGGGATGTAATGTGCTTGGTCTCACCTTCAATACCTTTCATCGCCCGTTCATGCTCAGCGACGAGATTTTTGACAGTGCCTTGCAA
>CAXGVD010000185.1:0-5631 GCA_964012695.1 uncultured Opitutia bacterium | reverse complement strand
GAACCCGGCTTCCTCGACAGGCTGTCCTTCCTCTACCATTGCGGACGCTACTCGGCGGGCGCCCTGCTCTTGGGAGGGACGGGAATTCTAGGCATGTTCGCCACCTTTCACTTCAGCGACCAACACCTCGGGGGAGCGGCCTTGATTGGAGCCATATCCGCTATTCCCCTTGTACTTGGTTGGTTTTGCGCTCGGCGCGGTCTGCAGGTGTACGGCGCGGGCCTAACCGGGTTCCGGGAATTGGACTACGTCAAGAATCACCGTAGAAGCAGGGGGGGGCATTCCGGGGGCGGCGGCGGTGGAGGTTGCGGTGGGGGTTGCGGGGGTTGCGGTGGCGGTGAATGAACGTAGACACTTTCCATGGAGCGTAAACTGAAAAGGGTGAACCAAAGCGATCGGGTGCTGAAATTGCCCACCGGATTGAAGAGGATCGTAGGAAAAAAGAAAAAGCTCTACGACGAGGTTTCGGTGGGCGACTGGGTGCGGGATAATGAAACGGGCGATGAAGCGGTGATCTTGGAAAAGCTCCCCGGCGGCTGGCTCCGTCTTCGACGTTCAACGGGTGAATTCAAACTACCTCGGGAAAAGGTGAGCAAACTTTCGGGAGAAGCACTCTATCAGGAAAAGGAACAGGAATACCTTGCAAGAACGGGCAAAGAGGAACTCACCTCTTCTCAAAGAAAAGAATTAAAGGAGTACTGTTCGAAGTACTTGCAGTGGAAGGCGCAATATCCGGACGCCGAGGAAATAACGGGAGTCTGGGGCTTCCTCATCCTACTGTGCAGTCTTCCGTTTATTGCAACTATTGTACTTTGCATACCCTATATTTGCCTGTTGGCATTGGACGTAGTTCCGGAATTAGGTGGTGAGGCAATCGCTTTTGCAATTCTCCCCCTTCTATTTGGAGGGTTGCTCGTATGGATTAGAGAACAAGTAACGCCCGGAGCAAAATTGAAACCTAAGATTCCCGAAAGCTTGCAAGTCTACCGAGGGAGAGATGGGGATAACGGGAGCGGAGGTGGGGGTTGCGGAGGTTGTGGCGGTGGAGGAGGATGCGGTGGAGGAGAATGAAACTGATGAACCAGCCAAGAAAGGTAAGTTAATATGAATTTTCTGGTATTTTTCTTTATCGGCCTGATCGTCTTTGCCGTGTTGCTCGTAATCGTGGGAGTAATCGCCAGGGCTACGGGCAAGGTCCCTCCGAGAAGTCGCAGGAAAAGAGGCTCGGACGGGAGCTACTATTACGAAACGACGAATTGCTCGTCCGATGGAGACAGCGGAAGTAGTTGCGGGAGTAGCTGCGGAGGTTGCGGGGGCGGCGAGTGACAGGAGAAACTAACCTATGAAACGCAAACTGAAACGAGTGAACCAAAAGGCGCGCCCCTTGAGACTGACCTCGGGATTGAAGAGTGCGGTAAGGAAAAAGAAAACACTCTTCGGCGAAGTGGCGGTGGGCGACCGTGTGTGGGTTCCCGAACACGAACTGTTTGCCGTGGTCATGGAAAAACTACCCGACGAGTTCCTCAGGTTGGACATTGGAAGTGGCGAAAAGAACATGCCGGCCAGTCAAGTAAGCTTGGCCCTGACCGAAACGGGGGACTCAAGTGATATGGCGCCGCTAGGTGTAATAACGCTGATCATTGGTGTTCCCCTTTCCTTTCTTTTGCTATTTCAGGGGCCTGAGATGACACTTGCGGCTGTACCGATATTCTTGGCAACAATTGTCTTTGCCATGGTGTTTTTTGCTTCTGGTAGTGGGGGAGGGAGCGGTGGAAGTAGCGACGGCGGAGGTAGTGGTGGATGCGGTGGATGCGGTGGTGGCGGATGCGGTGGTGGTGGATGAGTGATGAAACTTGACCTGAAAACTCAAGTGGAAAGGATAATGGGTACATGCAAGCATTGAAGGAACCGGTTTTGTTTTCGCCTTGGGTGGAACGCTTTCTGGCTGCAGTGGTGTTGTTCAGCGTGGGGGCCTACGTGATGGAGGTGGAGTACGGGGATTCCGCCCATAGCTTGGAGGGACATCCGTTCTGGCTCTGGACGGAGCGGGTGGTAGCCGGCATACTGACCTTTGAGTGCTTCGCTCGCTGGCGTAAGGAGGGCAGCAGTTATCCAGGAAGTCGTTTGGGTATGATCGATCTCTTGGCGGTTCTACCATTTTGGCTGGGTTTTCTGGTTCCCGCAGCGTGGTTGGGACTGGTGCGTTCGATGCGGATCCTGCGCCTACTTAAGCTTTATAGGCACAGCCGAGCCATGCGAGTCTTCGTTCACGCCCTGCTTGGGTCAAGGCGGCACCTGACGGGGATGTTCCTGATTGTGTTCATCCTGGTGCTTTTCGGGGCGGTGGGCATCCGGGAGATTGAGCGTGACGTCCAACCGGAGGTTTTCGGGAGTTTGTTCAATTCAATTTGGTGGACCATCGTCACCCTAATGTCCGTGGGCTACGGGGACGCCGTGCCCGTAACGCCTATCGGCAAGGGTTTCGCTCAAGTGGTAATGGTGTTGGGAGTGGGACTGACCGCTGCTTTCATCGGCATCGTGGGCAGCAACGTGTACGCCCAAGTGCAGGAACTGGAGAAGGACAAGCGGGACAAGGACGAGTCTCCCGAGGAATGAAGGCTACGGCCGCCATGCCCGCCCCTCGGGAATTGGAGGCGCTTCCCTCGCTGGGTTCCGGAATTGGCTATCGCGACCCGTGGTTTAACGACCTCATGGGAGAAGAGGGCGGACAGGCCGACTTCCTCGAAATCACCGCCGATCACTTTCTGGACGCTCCCGCATGGAAGATGCGCGAACTGGATGCCTTGGCGGAACGCTTCACTCTCATTCCGCACGCCTTGGACCTGTCCATCGGGACGGCCGAGGGCATCGATGAAGAGTACCTAGCCAAGTTGACGAGATTGATCGAGCGCCTCGCCCCACCCTATTGGAGCGAGCACCTGGCCTTCACCAAGGCGGGAGGAAGGGAACTGGGCCACTTGGCCCCACTCCCATTTTGCGAGGAGGCCGTGGAGGCGGTTGCCCGCAACGTGAAACTTTGCCGCCAATACGTGGACTTGCCCTTGGCTCTGGAGAACATCACCTACGGGATTGAAATGCCTGACGGTGAAATGGATGAAGCCTCCTTCATAACCCAAGCGCTGGAAGCCTCGGAATGCGGTTGGTTGCTGGACGTCACCAACTTATACGTCAACTCAGTCAACCACGGACGAGACCCGGTTTCCTTCCTAGACGCCGCTCCCACGGAACGGGTAGTCCAACTTCATTACGTTGGTTGCAGCGTGGGCAAGAACGGCTACCTCATAGACGATCACGGAGCCGACGTTAACCCGGAGACTCGAACCCTCATGGAAACTGTTCTGGAACTTGCTCCGGCCAAAGGCGCCATTCTGGAACGCGACCGGAACCTTCCTCCGTTTTCCAAGGTTGCCGAGGAAATGGCCACCACTCGAGATGCGGGAAGGAGGATCGGCAGGTGGGACTGAAGGAAACACAATCCCTTTTCGTTCGGCTTTGCTTGGACTCTGCATTTCGGGAACAGAGCTTTTCGGAGGGAGGCGAGGCGAGGACCTTTTCTTCTATGGAAAAAGAAGTTCGAAGACATGCCCGCTCTCTGGTCAGCAAGCGTCTGGGAGCGGTAAAGGACATCCTATCCGCCACGCACGCGGCACTGGGGCCCGGCTTCGCCGAAGAATTCAGGAAATTCGCCGCCGCAAAGGAAGAACCAAAAGGCTTGAACCGTCACCGTTTGGACGCCCTGGCCTTCGCGGAACATCTTGCAGGTTCGGTTCGGGCGGGACTTCTGCCCAATCCACTCCAAGACCTATTGGCCCACGAAACCATGCCCGCCCGAATGTGGGCGGAAGGCAGGGCTCTCGTCTTTCGCCTCCATAAATATCCCCCACAGCGTATACGGGACTTGGCTTGCTCCGGCAACCTTCCAAGCACTCTGCCCTTCCGACCCTGCCTCCTTCTCTGGCAAGCCGGACGCGGAAGGAGGCGAGGCTACTTCTGGAGAGAGTTTTCTCCTTGGCCATAAGCCAAATAGCCATGAGGAGTGACAATCGACAATTCTTCCAATTATAAAATAACTGACTCTTTGCAATGGCCCGGAATAGCGTTTACTGGTAAACTTAACGTCAGATGACTAGCTCGCGAATATACTTACTTGCAGCATCGGTGGGCATTGCGGTGGTGGCCTTGCTCTATTTCCTGATGTTCGGAGACCAGAAGAAAAACTGGATTGTTGCTGGAGGGGAACCGGGAGGGAACTACGCCGCCGGAGCAGGGGCTCTTGGTTCCGTACTTAAAAAGTCGAAGGATTGGGACGCGAAGGTATTGGAAAGCTCGGGCAGCGCTTCCAACATCGACTTGCTGGCCTCAGGCAAAGCAGATCTTGGATTCGTCCAAAACGATACACCTGGAAGCGACGACATACGAGCCGTAGCCGTCTTGTACGAGGAAACACTTCATGTCCTGGTGAGGGAAAATAATGCTTCCGTACAGGATTTGGCCGGAAAGTTCATTTCCATTGGTCAGCTGGGAAGCGGAACGGAAAGGCTCGCCAAAGCTGCTTTCGCTCAACTTGGAATCCCGATCAATATGGAACTGGCCCGTCGTGAAAGCCTACGTCAAGGGATAGCAAGCCTAAGAAAAGGCCAAGTGGACGCAACCTGTGTGGTAACTGGACTTGGCAACCCCGTGGTGGCGGAAGCTTTGTCTGCCGGCGGAATTCGCTTACTTTCGCTTCCAGCCGCCGCATCGGCTCACGCCTATCCTTTTGCTAGGACGGCAGTCATTCCTGCTGGGACCTATCCCGTGACACCAGGGTTCGGACTTCCCAAGACAGATTTACCGACTATTGCCACCGACGTAGTGTTGGCTTGCCGAGCAGACTTGGCAACCGACGATGTGCTGGAACTGACGAAGGCAGTCCACGAGGGACGTGCATCCCTTGCCATGGCTCACCCCTTGCTGGCGCGGATTTCTCGCCCCGAGGAAAAAGCCCATCTTCAATTCCCGGTGCATGAAGGAGCCCGCCAACATTATGAACGCGACGACCCCGGCTTTCTCCAAAACTGGGCCGAACCCATGGCCCTTCTCCTCTCGGTATTGGCGATTGCATGGGGCGTGGGCGGAGCACTTAAGGAATTTCTTCTACAGAGAAGAAAAGACAGCCTGGACGTCTACTTTGAGCAAGTGAGCGAACTCACGGGCGAATTGGTAAAAGGAGTGAACCCAGAACGAGTCGAAGCCATTTCCGACGACTTACATGCCATTCGGGCAGAAACAATACGAAAGCTAGTCAATGAAGAGCTAGCCGCCAACGAGTCGTTCGTAATCTTTCAAAGGCAATTGCACACGGCGCAGCAAATGGTAAACGAAACGTTGCGAAAAACGAGAAAAGAGACCAAACTAAAATAGAAAAGCACATCATGACCATAACGATCACACTAATAGTCCTTGGAATAATAGGAATTTTCTTCGTCTTGTACCTGATTGGAGTTTTCAATAAATTAGTGACTCTGAGAGGACGCCTAAGGGTTGCCTTCGGGCAAGTCGAGGTACAACTCCAACGCCGCTACGACCTGATTCCCAACTTGGTAGAAACCGTGAAAGGGTATATGGCGC
>CAXGVD010000184.1:0-5636 GCA_964012695.1 uncultured Opitutia bacterium | reverse complement strand
GTCCTTCATCGTAAAAGCGAACCCATACTTCTTCGGCTGAATTTTTGATATAGGGGACATGGACGTGAATGGTCTCAGTTTGGCCGATTCGGTCTAGCCGGCCGATCCGTTGTTCGAGAAGTTCCGGGTTGTCCGGGAGGTCCCAAAGAACCAGATGGTGGGCAAACTGAAAATTGCGCCCTTCGCTGCCGATCTCCGAGCACAGGAGTACGCGAGCGCCCTCGGGGTCTGCAAAATACGCGGCCTGCCGGTCTCGTTGCACGAGATTCAATTCTTCGTGAAATTGACTGAGGTTAAGATTGATACGCTTACGTACGGCTTCGTAAATCTCTCCGACCTCGGAGCGGGTCCGGCAAATAAGTAGGACTTTGTCTTTTTGGTTCTCGGTCAACCAGCCGATCAGCCACTTGATCTTTTGATCGAACGAAGTGGCTTCTTCTGCGGGCGGATCAAGAGGATGGAGAACGGGATGGCGTTCCGGAAAGCCTCCAAGGACTTTACGGGTATTACGGAACATGTCACGTCCGGGGCCAAAACTATCGATGATACTCTCAGTTAACCGTCCCCGATCAGTCAAAGCGAGTGAGCTTTTGCCGAAGAACTCGTCATGGAGATGAGGGACGATTTTTTCGATCATACCCCATTCGAGTTCCGTGAGTTCCTCTTTGCACTCGATGCCGTCGATCAGTTCGGCCATCTCCTGATGATGATCGCTCTCTTGGACAAACCTATCCAAATCGTTGTAGCGAATCGGGTCAAGTAAGCGGAGCCGGGCAAAGTGTCCTTCGGCTCCGAGTTGTTGAGGAGTAGCGGTCAGCAAGAGAACGGAAGAGGTTTTCTCAGCCAGACCTTGTATCATGAGATATGCGGGACTCGCCTCTTCAGGCGTCCACTCCAAGTGGTGGGCCTCGTCGACTATCAAGAGATCCCAACCCGCATCGAGCACCTGAACGAAACGTTCTTGGGAACGGCTCAAATAATCAAGGCTCACGCAAATAATCTGACTATCGAGAAAGGGGTTGGTTTCGGGAGCGGAACTCTCGATCGCACGGCAACGTTCTTCGTCAAAGAGACTGGCAAAGAGGTTGAACCGGCGCATGAGTTCAATGAACCATTGATGCATCAGCGATTCCGGGAGGATGATCAAGACTCGTTCGGCCCGTCCGGTCAGGTAAAGACGGTGAAGAATCAAACAGGCCTCGATGGTTTTACCCAGACCGACTTCATCGGCGAGGAGAACCCGCGGCTGCAGGCGACTCGTCACTTCACCGGCAATGTAGAGCTGATGTTCAATCAGATCGATGCGTCCTCCGGTGAAGCCCCGGTTGGGAGCTTTGCGGATCTTGGACTCCCAATGCAAGGCCTCGTTGCGGACTTGGAATAAGTGAGGATCGTCGAGCTGTCTCCCCATTAGGCGATCGAGCGGACTGGAAAAACTGATCGTGTCGGCCAGAGCGGATTCGTGTATCCACTCCCCTTTCAGTTGGTAATGCAAAAAGCCGCCGTCTTCTTTGACTGCCTCAATACACCCGGAAAGACCATCATGGGTCTTTAGGTTGTCACCTACTTCAAAAGCAACTCTACGAACGGTGGTTCCAAGAACATACTCGCGGCGTTCGTCAGCAGCCGGAAAAAGAATGGACACGCGCCCACTACCGGCGCTGACCACCACTCCAAGTCCCAACTCGGGCTCGGCGTTGCTTACCCAACGTTGACCGGGTTTGATATCGTCGGCTTCCATCGCCGCTTGTAGATGCGTAAAACGAAGATGTAGCGAGCCGTTTTTTTGCAAATCGAGGCTAGGCCGACCACGGCACCCTCGCAGGAGATTGAGATGGACGAGTGTTTTCTTCGATGTCGATAAACAGTTTAATCGCTTCGGCAGCAGCTAACATTGTTCTTGAAGCTACAACTCCGCAAATCAAACCGCCCACTATTGGCCACGCTAACAAAAATCTCCACGCATCCCTCAACCAACAGTTGACTTTTTTTGATTTCCGTTACAGGTATCAAAGAAAGTATATGACACGAGGTGGAAAGAGAGCGGGAGCGGGACGCCCCAAGGGCGGTTTGTATGGGGAGGAGACCAAGCCGGTGCGGATTCCCGCGAGCCAAGTGGAGCGGGTTCTTCGTTTCGTTCGCCAAAAGGAATACGCCTTGCCCCTCTACGCCTGCGGGGTTTCAGCAGGTTTTCCTTCACCCGCCGACGATTACCTGGAAGGTTCCCTCGACCTCAACGCCCACCTCGTGCGCGAACCTGCCGCCACCTTCTTCGTTCGGGCCGACGGCGATTCCATGACGGGTGCGGGCATACGGGACGGCGACTTGCTGGTGGTGGATCGCAGCGTGGAGGCCAAGCACGGGAGCGTGGTCATCGCATCCGTAAACGGGGAACTTACAGTTAAGCGATACCATCGTGAAAACGGTCGGGCTTCCCTCCTTCCCGAAAATCCCGCCTATCGCCCCATTCTCCTGAACGAGGAGGACGACGCCCGCCTGTGGGGAGTCGTCACCAACGTCATCCACCCCTTGTGATCGCCCTGGCCGACTGCAACAATTTCTACGTATCCTGCGAGCGAGTCTTCCGGCCGGCGCTGGAAAACCGTCCCGTCATCGTCCTCTCCAACAACGACGGATGTGCCGTGGCCCGTTCCAACGAGGCCAAGGAACTGGGCATCCCAATGGGAGCTCCACACCACCAAATCAAGAAGCTCTGCGAGATGAACGGTGTGGTCGTCCTCTCTTCTAACTACGAATTGTACGGCGATATGTCTCGTCGGGTCGTTTCCGTTTTCCTTCGTTTCGCCCCCGAATTGGAAATCTACTCCATCGACGAATCCTTTCTCAACCTCGACGGCGTGAGCGACCCTCTCGCTCTCGCTCGCGACATCCGCTTCCTCACTCGCCGCTGGACGGGTATTCCAATTTCGATCGGGCTAGGGCCCACCAAGACTTTGGCCAAGGTTGCCAACCGACTCGCCAAGAAGGACGAGTCGGGATGCCTTGTCGTGATGCCGAACGACACCCAAGCCCTCGGCTCCCTTCAAGTTGAGGATGTCTGGGGTGTGGGCCGCAAGTTAGGGCTTCGCCTTCGCCGCATCGGCGTACGCTCCGCTCTCGACTTGGCCCGCGCCCCTGCCTCCGCAGCGCGAAGCGTGGGCGGCGTCACGCTGGAACGCACCCATCGAGAGTTGACGGGCCTGCGTTGCCTCTCCATGGAGGAAACGCCCCCGCCCAAGCAAAACGTCTGCTCCTCCCGCTCTTTCGGTCGCCCCATCACCGAACTAGAAGATCTGGAAGAAGCCGTCGCCAACTACGCCGTTCGAGCCGCCACCAAAATCCGCAGGGAAGGCAGTCTCGCCTGCGGCCTTCAAACGTACCTCATGACCAACCGCTTCCGCCAAGACCTCCCCCAATACTCAAACGCCCAGACCATCGCCTTCGACGAACCCACCGACGACACCGCCCGCATCCTCGCCGCCGCCAAACGCCTGCTACGTTCGATTTTCCGCCCTGGATTCCAATATAAGAAAGCGGGCGTTCTGCTTCTCGACCTCGCCCCCTCTCGTCAACGGCAAACCTTTCTCTTTTCCGATCACGACGACGACAAGCGACGGCGCTTCCTCCAAGCCATGGAGGACGTCGCTTGCGACTACGGCCCCTCCTCCGCCTTCTTCGCCGCTCAGGGGATCCGCCGAAGCTGGACCATGAAACGCCAAAACCGCACCCCACGCTACACCACCGACTGGAACGAAATCCCCACAGTCGGCGGATGAACCGCTTCGACAAACGGACGATTCGCCCGAACCAAGGGACTCACCAAGGCAAATCCAGCGTCCTCTGCCTATCCCGACTGACTGCCCTCGTCAGGTCGGGACCGTCGTTTCCGACATCGTTGACCAAATCGGAAACGGTTCGGCTCTCGAAATTAGTTTGGCCGATCTTCAGGATTGCCGACAAGACGGCTGGAGAAGAGGAGGAATCCAGCCAAGCCGACCAACATCCTTCAGGCAGGACGACGGGCATTCGGTGATGAATGAGACGAACGGATTCGGCGGCCTCCATAGTGACGACCGCATAGGAGGAAAAGGAGGCGCCCCCTCTACCATCGCACCTATCCCAAAGTCCTGCGAAGGCGAAGTATTCTTCATCAGGTAGATGAATGAAGTAGGGAGTCTTGCGTCTCCCATCCGTCAGCCACTCGTACCAACCGTCAGCAGGAACCAGACACCGCCTGCTCCGAAAAGAATCCCGAAAGAACGGCTTCTCCGCCATGGTCTCCGAACGAGCGTTGATGCTAGAAGCCATCGTTGCCGGATCCCTCGACCAACGTGGAGCAAACCCCCACCGCATCCTAGCCGATACGACGCCGTCTTCTCCTCCGACTATCGTCGGGTTGTCCCGACCGGGCGACAAGTTGAAGGAAGAGGGAACCTCGTCCAACTCAGTCCCCAAAACCTCCTCGAACTTATCCTTCGAAACTTTTCCCGTGGAATACCTGCCGCACATCAGTCGTTCGGCTGCATTGAACGGAGCCTCGTATCCCTTGCCCTCTTCACGGATGACTCGTCTCGTTTCATGGAGAAGCAGAAAAGCCCGAAAGGTGGTGGGCCGTACTGGACTCGAACCAGTGACCTCGTGCGTGTGAAGCACGCGCTCTAACCAGCTGAGCTAACGGCCCCTTCGGGGAAGAATGTAGCAAACAGGGTCGAGGCGTTCTCTTCAACTCAAAACACTTCCGGTCTTGCGTCAGAGGATGCAGAAGGCTTGAAAGAACGATTTTCTCCGTACGACATGAACGCGACCTCCACTTCCATCCGCAGCCTGCTTCTCACGTCCGCCTTGGGCCTTGCCCTGCTCCTCGGCGCCTTCGCTCAGGCACAAAAGAAGAGGGACCCGCTAGCCATTCCAGAGGTGACGCGGGACAAGGTCATTTGCTTCGCCCTCTACACGGTTCACGAGAACACGCTCAAGCTAACAGCTCAACTCTACCCGTTGAAGGAAGGAGACCCCCGCTCGGCCCGACTGGAGGTGAAACGGAACGGCAGGTGGACGCAGGTGGCGGAGACCAAGATCATCGAGAGAGGTTGGACCGCTCCCTTCCGGGTGGAGAAGTGGGACGATTCGGAGGACGCCCCCTACCGCGTCAGGCACGGAAAGGAAGCGACTTACGAAGGGCTCGTTCGCAAGAATCCTAAGGATAAGCGAGAGATCGTCGTGGTGGGCTTCACAGGCAATTCCATCAACGCGAACCACGGGGGAGACATCTCCAAGCAGGACTTGGTGGAAAATGTGAAGAGGATCAATCCCGACCTGCTTTTCTTCTCCGGAGACCAAGTTTACGACCACCGCCGCCACTATGCCGCCTGGCTGAGGTTCGGGCGGGACTTCGGTGAGGTGATCAAGGACTACCCCACCGTCTCCATCCCCGATGACCACGATGTAGGCCAGCCGAATATTTGGGGACACTCGGGCAAGAAGTCCACATTACCTGGAGCAGCGGACGGGGGCTATGCCATGCCCGTGGAATACGTGAAAGAGGTGGAGCGCGCCCAAACATCGCACCTGCCAGACCCTTTCGACCCCACCCCCGTCGACCGGGGAATCGGCACCTACTACACGAACTTGAACTGGGG
>CAXGVD010000183.1:0-5636 GCA_964012695.1 uncultured Opitutia bacterium | reverse complement strand
TCATCATATTTACGGACGACCAAGGTTATGGCGACCTCAGTTGCTTCGGCTCCAAGACCATCAAGACGCCGAATATAGACCGCATCGCCAAGGAAGGGCGAAAGTTCACCAGCTTCCTCGTGGCCTCGCCCGTGTGCACGCCTTCCCGGGCGGCCTTGCTGACGGGTTGCTATCCTAAGCGCGTGGGGATGCACCAGCACGTGCTGTTTCCCGCCTCGACCAAGGGACTGAACTCCAAGGAGCACACCATCGCCGATCACCTCAAGGGCCAGGGCTACGCCACCGCCTGCTTCGGCAAGTGGCACCTCGGCCATCACAAGGAAGTCCTGCCGACTTCAAATGGGTTCGATACCTACTATGGTATCCCGTACTCCAACGACATGAACCATCCCGACAACAAGGGCAAGCCGCGCGGCGGTTGGCAGGGAATGGATGTCCTCTGGAACGACCCCGAGTCCACCCTTACCAAGTGGAAGACCCCGCTCTTCGAGGACGAGAAAATCGTGGAGCTGCCCGTGGACCAGCGCACCATCACCCGCCGCTGCACCCAGAAGGCCATCGACTTCATTACGGCGAACAAGGAAAAGCCTTTCTTCGTCTACGTCCCGCACTCCATGCCGCACATTCCGCTCTATGTGCCCGACGACGTCCGAGACTCTGATCCCAAGAACGCCTACGTCAACACCATCGAGCACATTGACGCCGAGGTGGGCCGCCTCCTTAAGACGCTGGACGACCTCAAGCTGGCCGAAAACACCTACGTACTCTACACCACGGACAACGGCCCGTGGCTTCCCTTTCGTCACCACGGAGGTTCCGCCGGACCGTTACGCGAAGGCAAGGGGACGACCTTCGAGGGCGGCCAGCGTGTCCCCTGCGTGATGCGTGGCCCCGGTATACCCGCCGGAACGATCTGCGATGAACTCACGGGTACCATCGACGTCCTCCCCACCATCGCCGCCCTCTCCGGCAAACCTCTCCCCAAAGGCAAGAAAATCGACGGTCTCGACGCCTCCGAACTCTGGAAGGGCACCGCCAAGAAGTCCCCCCGCAAGGAATTCCTGCACTACACCTCCCGAGGAAATATAGAGGGCCTGCGAAGCGAAAACTGGAAGCTGCTCGTGAAGAAGCCTCGCCGCGGCAACGCTAAGCCCCAAGTTATGCTCTTCGATCTCGCCAAGGACGTCGGCGAACAAAACAACCTCGCCGAGGTGAAGCCCGAAGTGGTCAAGGAAATGCAGGCCCGAATGGAGGCGCTCGACGCCGAAATCACGGCCAACGCCCGCACTCCATGGTTCAAGAATTGAGGGTGGTTCTCCGCTTGCGTCCATCCTTCAGGCCCTCGAACCGGCAACGAACTCGGCTCATGCGTCTTTTCGTCCGCTCGTTTCTCCTGCCGGCCGTCATGGTCGCCACCACCGCCTTCGCTCGGCCGAGCGTGGTCATTCTCTTCACGGACGACCAAGGGACGCTGGACGCCGGTTGCTACGGCTCCAAGGACCTGCGCACGCCCAATATCGACAAGCTCGCCGCCACTGGCGTTCGCTTTACGCAAGCCTACGCCCACACCGTTTGCTGTCCCGCCCGGGCCGCCTTGCTGACGGGGCGGCACCCGCAGCGCGGAGGCGTCCGCCACTGGACGCAGGGCGACATGAACGCCGCCCGCAAAGGCATCAACATGGCCCTGTCCGAGGTCACTCTCGCCGAAGTCCTGCAAGGAGCCGGCTACCGAACCGCCCTTTACGGCAAGTGGCACCTTGGGGCTCACCGCGACTACGGCCCGAGGAAGCAGGGCTTCGACGAATTCTTCGGTATTCGCGACGGCTTCATAGACAACTACAACCACTATTTCCTCCACGGCTCCGGCTTTCACGACCTCTACGAAGGCACCACTTCCGTTAAGGCCCCCGGAAAGTATTTTCCCGAGCTGATGACTCGCCGGGCCCTCCGGTTCATCGACGAGAACAAGGCCCGCGCCTTCTTCCTCTACGTCCCCTTCAACATCCCGCACTATCCCGAGCAGACGCCCGAACGTTTCGCCGAACCCTTTGCCAAAATGAAGGATCCCGCCCGCAAGTCCTACGCCGCTATCATGGCCGCCACGGACTACTATCTCGGCCTCATTCTCGACAAACTGGAGGCCCACGATCTGCGCGACGACACCATCGTCATCTTCATGAGTGACAACGGCCACTCCGAGGAAACGGGCAACCGTATCCGAGTGGACAACCACAAGAGTGGCCTGTCCAAGGGACATTTCTATGGCGCTTCCGGCGGCGGCTTCACGGGCAAGTGGATGGGCCAGAAGGGAACCTTCCTGGAGGGCGGGTTGCGGGTCCCGGCCATTATCAGTTACCCCGCAAATCTACCCAAGGGCGAGGTTCGCCACCAAGTCGTAACTGCCATGGACTGGTTCCCCACCGTGGTCGAATTGTGCGGCGTTAAGGCGCCTGCGGATTCGCCTGCCCTTGACGGACGCAGCCTGCTTCCCCTCATGCGCGACCCCAAGAAAAAATCCCCGCACGAAGTCCTGCACTTCGCTTGGGGAAACCGTTGGGCCGTCCGCCAAGGCGACTGGAAGCTCATCGGCGAGAAGGGGCGCCCACAAGCCTCCCTTCACAACCTTGCCGACAACAAGCCTGAGGCCACCAACTACGCCAAGGCCCGCCCCGAACTCGTCGACCGCCTTCGCAAGCTACACGAAGCTTGGGCCGAGGAAACAGCCCCCTGAGCGGAGAGGGCGAAGGACCCACACGCAATTACGAACGGGGTTCAGTATAAACGGAGGGCGGAGGTTCCAGCCCGCCCTTGCTTCCATCTAATCTACCCAAATTCTTTTTGCAGGACTTGGGAGCACGCAACATTCAGAACATCCTTTCGAGGCTTTGGAGTTGGCCTCTTAGGGAGTTTGCTGGAGCGGAGGGGGATGCTTCCATTTGGAGGTCGAAGGAAGAACCCGATTTTATGGAGGTTTGGCGTGTGGTGAATTCCCGGGGGTAGCTGACGACGTATTCCACGGAGAGTTCGCGGGATTCCTTGGGCCCGAGGGCGAGGTCCCAGCTGAAGAGGCCTTTCTCGTCGGGGGTGGCCTTGGGTGAGATTTTTACCGAGCGCACCTTGACTTCGTCGGTCTGGGAAAGGGGGATGCGGTCGGCGAGACGGATGTTTTTGGACACGTCGGCAAGGTTTTCGATTTTGATGTTCCAGACGGCTTCCAGCTCGGTCTTGGAGGAGAATCGGGGGCGGCGCATTTCGCTTTTGGAGCGGTCTAGCTTGCGGGAGACTTTCACTTGGTCGTCCACACCGGCATATAGGGAGAAGGATTCGCCTGGGCCGACGAATTCGATTTCGGTGGAGCCGAGGAAGTTGGGACCTAGGAAGAGGGTGACTTTGCCAGGGAGGAGGGCTTGGGCGTTTTTGTTGTCGAGATCGAAGACGCGGGCTGCGTTGGCGGAGACCTCGGGGGCGGCCACGATGCGTTCAACTCGGGGAACGGTTAGCTCGCCGATAGGGAGGCGGACGGGTTGGCCGTCGGTTGGGACGGGTTTGTCCACGAGGGCCCGGAAGTGGGCGGTGGTGCCGCGTTCGCTTAGCTTGGCGAAGGTTTGCACGGCTTTTTGCTGAATGAAGCCGTTGGCGTCCAGGTTGCGTATGGCTACGTCGTTGTTGTCCACGGGGTTGTTGAAGTACCAGAGGCGATTTTGTCCCTTGTAGTTGCCGAGGGCTTGGCCGAAGGTGTCGTCGGTCTGGGCGAGGAGGCGTGCGGGAGCTTTTCTGCCCGGCCCCACGAGTAAGCTGTCCAGCTCGGGGATGCGGGCGGTTTTGCCGAGGTTTTGGGTGGAGAAGGAGAGCTTCGCGGCTTTCCAGTCCTCGCCTGTGGTTTGGCGTACGACGGCGTGAGAGGTGATGGCGGCGGAAACGCCGACGGGTTCGGCCCGCAACTCATGGGCGGGTTCCCAAGAGGCCCCCGCTAGCAGGTAGGAGAGGACGAGTGTTCCTTGCCCGGTTCCTTGCAGAGAGACCTCCACCGCGCGTTCTTCGAGTTGGGCTCGGGAGTTGAGGTCGTTGAGGCGTTTTTGACATACGTTGAGTTCGGGTTGTAGGTCGCGGCGATTTTTTTCGAGGGCTCGTTTGTCCGCGTTCAATTGTGTCAGGGAGGTGGCGAGGAATTCGAGAAAGCCTTCGTATTCGGCGACCTTCACCTCGCGGGAGGCGACATCCTTTGGGAGCTTGTCGAGGGCGAATACGCGCATGGTTTCGAGGTGTTTGCGCCGTTGGGTGATGACTTGCTCGCGGTCGGTCAGGGCGTTCACTTGGTCGTTGATTTCCTGCACGGCTTTTTGGGCGGCTCGGACCTCGACGTCGGGGGCAGCGGCGAGATAGGTGCGGCGGACTTGGACGTCCAGCACTTCGCCTTTCGCTCCTACGCCGGATCTTAGGCTGACGCGGACTGAGCCTTCGTCTATCCAGCTGGGCAGTTTGGAAAAGGTGAAGCTTTTGGATTTGGCGGGCAGGTCCACGGCGGCTTCCCTGGTCACTCGGGCCCGGTCGGCGAAAACGGTGACGTTTGTGATGCGCGAGGTGAGGCCGGGGACCTGCGATTCGGCGGCGAGATCGGGTTGCTGTGCGGGAAGTTTCGCCTGCGGGAGGAGGATGAAGAGGGAGGCGTTGAGGACGGCGGTTCTCATGGTGGTGAGGGTTGTAGAGGCGTTGAGGACGGCGCGGTGTCCTGTGCCTCTTACTTGGGCAGGGCTTCGAGGTATTGCTTGAGGAGAGCCTCGGTCTTGGCTTTTTGAGCGTCGACTTGGGACTTGAAGGCGTCTCGTTTTTTGGCGGCTTCGTCGAACTGGGTTTGGGAGTCTTGGGAGGCGGCTTGCTTTTCGGCAACCAGCTTGGGGGCGGTTTCGGTGAGTGTCTTGGTTTGGTCCAGCTCGGTTTGGGCTTGGGCGACGGCGTTTTGGGCGGCTTTGAGCTTGGCGTTTTGGGTGTTTACGCCGGCTTGGGCATTAGCTAGGTCCTTTTGGAGTAGGGCGAGGGTCTCGGCGAATTTGGTTTTGGCGGCGGCCAGTTCGGCGTTGGCGGTGTCGGCGGCGGCCTTGGCCTTGGCGGCGTTGGCGAGGCCGTTCACTTTGTCGAGGAAGCCTTCCTTGTCGGCGGCTCCTTTCTTGGCTTTTTCGAGGTTTTGGTTTTCGTTGGTCATTGCGGCTCGGCTTTGGGCGAGGGCCTGTTCCTTGGCCTGAATCCGAGCGGGGACTTGAGCGAGGGCTTTCTTGGCGTTGGCGAGGGCGGCGAGGGCGGTGTCGTGAGCGCCCTTGGCTTCGGTTGCGAGGTCGTTTAGTCCATTCAGTTCACCTTCCAGTTCGCCGAGGGCTGCGAGTTCAGCGTGGCGGGTTAGGTTGAGGGTTTCGGCCTTCCACTTGGAGACGGAGGAGCGAGCGGAGGCGAGTTGGGCTTCGGCTGAGCGTAGGGCTTCGGCGGGGGCTTTTTCAGCGGTGGCGGCGGCGGTTTGCTCCTTGTTCTTTTGGGCGAGGGCGGCGTCTGCGGTCGTCTTGGCTTGGGTTTTGGCGGAGACGTCAGTGGTGGCGGCCTTGGCGGCGGCGTCCTTGTCGCTCCGGGCCTTTTCCCTTTGGGCGAGG
>CAXGVD010000182.1:0-5660 GCA_964012695.1 uncultured Opitutia bacterium | reverse complement strand
AGGTCGTGATACAGGGCGGAAAGAACGTTGGAGCAAAAGCGGTTCACCGCCTGCAGGGCCCGGTGAAACTCGTAGGCGTCGAAGGTCCGGGTGACTTCGTCGATCAGGCTCGCCGTTTCGTCCAAGGCCCAACGGTCCAAGGGCGAAAGCTCCTCTAGGGGCAGGGCATCCTTCCCGCGGTCAAAGTCATGGAGATTCCCCAACTGAAAGCGGAAGGTGTTGCGGATGGAGCGATAGGCCCGCGTAATTTGCTCCAGAATCTCCTCGGAAAGAGGCACGTCCCGGCGAAAGTCCTCCGAGCAAATCCACAGACGCAACACATCGGCTCCGTAGCGACGCACGTAGGAGTCGGCGGTTTGCGGCTTGCCGTCGCTCTTGGAAATTTTTCGTCCGTCGCCACCCACCACGAATCCGTGCGTGAGGATGCGGCGGTACGGCGCCGCTCCGTCGGCTACAACCGCCGTCCAGAGAGAGGACTGGAACCAACCGCGGTGCTGGTCACTCCCCTCCAAGTACAGGTCTGCGGGCCACTCGAGATCTTCGTTCCGTTGAAGCACGGCCCGGTGGCTGCAACCAGAGTCGATCCAGACATCAAGGGTGTCGGAGCCGCGCTTTAGGGTCTTCCCCCGCCAGGTTTCGGGCAAGTTCAAGTCGGCCAACAAGTCATCCGCGGAAGAATCGAACCACAAGTCGGACCCGCTTGTTTCCACCTTGTCCGCCAAGGCCCGAACGACGTCCGCGTCCAGATACGCCTCCCCCGCCTCGTCGTAAAAAGCAGGAATGGGCACGCCCCAGGAACGTTGACGAGAAATACACCAATCCGGCCGAGCCTCCAGAAAGCCGCGTATGCGGTTCCTTCCCCAATCGGGGGTGAAGGCCACATTGTCCAGAGCTGCCAAGCCGTCCTTGCGAACATTCCCTTCGTCCAAGGAAACGAACCACTGGTCCATCGCCCGAAACACCACAGGAGTCTTGCTTCGCCAGCAGTGCGGGTACTGGTGCGGGTGTTTTTCAAGATGAAGCAGGGCTTGGCTCTCGCGCAGGAGTTCCAATACCCCCTCGTTCGCCGCGCAACCTTTCTTCGTTTCAAGCACCGAAAGACCGACCAAGCTCGTCGGCACCTGCCCGTCGTCGAGATACTTTCCGTCATCGTCCAGAGGGCAGTAGGCCTCCAAGCCGTTCGCCCGGCCGGTTAGGTAGTCCTCCAAACCGTGCCCAGGAGCGGTATGCACGCACCCTGTGCCCGCGTCCATGGTCACATAGTCGGCGGGAAGCACGGGACTGTCCCGTTCGATGAAGGGATGCCGGGTCACCCAGCCAGTCAAGGTATCTCCCTGCACCTCCCGTCCAAAGGTAGCCCCCTCCAACCCACAAGTTTCCACAAAGATCTCGGCCAACTCGGCGGCCACCCAGTAAGTGACGCCTCCTACATTCACCTCACGGTAGGTCGCCCGAGGGTGCACGGCGAGGGCGAGGTTGGCCGGAAGGGTCCAAGGCGTGGTGGTCCAAATCACCAAATACGCTTCCTCGCCGACCTCGAACTCCCCCGAAGCGGTCACTCGAAAGCGAACGTGAACGGCCGGACTCACGTGGTCCCCATACTCAACCTCCGCCTCCGCCAGCGCCGTGCGGCACGGAATCGACCAATACACAGGCTTCTTGCTCCGGTACACGAGCCCCTGCTCCACGAACTCCGCGAAAGTCCGAAGAATGGCGGCCTCATAGGCGGGGCTCATCGTGCGGTATTCGCGCTCCCAATCGGCCAGCACGCCGAGTCGCCGGAATTGGCCACGTTGGGTCTCAATGAACCCTTCCGAAAACTCCTTGCAGGCCCGCCGCAATTCGCTGGTTTCCACCTCTCGGCCCTCGGCCCGCAGGTTTTTGGTAACCTTGTGCTCGATGGGCAGGCCGTGACAATCCCACCCCGGCAGGTACGGCGAACGATACCCGCGGGCGTTCTTGTAGCGGACGATCACATCCTTCAAAGTCTTGTTCAATGCCGTCCCGACATGCACGTCTCCGTTGGTGAATGGGGGCCCGTCGTGCAACACGAACGCCTCCGCTTCGGCCCGCTTCTCCTGCATCCGCCCGTACACATCGAGCTTCTCCCAATGCTCCATGCGGAGAGGTTCGCGCTCCACCAAACCAGCGCGCATCGGAAAACCCGTTCGGGGCAAATTCAGCGTGTCTTTCAACTTTTCAGCCATACTCGATCGTTTGGACCTCTCCTTTGGAGAGGGGGGGCAAAATGTTGTTTTCGTCCTCCAAGTCAAGGGCCGAAGCCCTTCTCCACCTCCTCCTTTTTACTTGCGTTCCCCTTCCGGCGATTCAGCCTCGCGCCCTTTCTTCTCATGGAGTCCTTTCTGCAACCCGTTCTCGACAACCTAGCCTCAGGCTCTCCAACTGGTCGAATGGCCTTGCTCGGCGTCCTAGCCCTCGCGGGCCTTTACCTTCTCACCAAAGGAGGCGACATCCTTACGGACGGAGCCGCTGCCCTCGCCCGCAACCTAGGCGTCCATCCGGCCATAATCGGCCTCACGGTGGTCTCCATGGCCACCTCCGCTCCCGAGCTGTTCACCTCTCTGGCCGCCATCACTGGAGAAGCGAAGGGTCTTATACTCGGCAACGTGGTGGGCAGCAACCTGGCCAACGTTGGGCTCATCCTCGGCCTTGCCACCTTTCTGGGCCCCATTCGAATGAAGGATTCGCTGCCGCCTTGGCAGACTAGTCTTCTCTTCTTGGTTACGGTCCTCTTTTCCGCCCTTTGCCTCTGGCCGGGCAAGGGCGAGTTCAGCCGGGAGAACGGCTTCACCTTTCTCGTCATTCTGCTGTGCTACCTCGTCTTCGTCACCCGCAGCGCTCTCTCCGCCAGAAAGGCGGGCAAGGACGCGACGGCGACGGAAGACGAACAAGAAGACGCCATGCCCACGGCCAAGGCCTGCCTGCTAGCCCTCGGGGCCACCGCCTTGCTGTGGTTGGGGTCGGACGCCCTCGTCATCGGAGCCAAAGGGCTCGCCTTCGAAGCCGGCGTGAGCCAAGAACTGGTCGGCCTCACCCTCGTCGCAATCGGCACCAGCCTGCCCGAACTGGCGGCCTCCTGGGCCTTGGCCAAACGTGGAGAGAGCGCCATGCTGATCGGCAACGTGGTGGGCTCCAACCTGTTCAACCTAACATTCGTTGCAGGCGTGGCCGCCTCCATCTCTCCACTGAAGGTAGACCCCTCCCTGCGGGAAATCGAATTCCCCTCCATGCTCCTCGTCACCGCTTTGCTTTGGTGGCTACACCGCCAAGAAGAAATGGACCGCCGGCACGGCATGCTCCTACTCGTCCTCTACGCGGCGGCCATCGGTACCGCATCCGTCCTGCATTCGTAGAAGCGTTCGCCGCCCGGAAAAACCGCAAGCCTTCAACGCTCCACAAAAAAAAGCCGCGGAACCTAATGCTGCGCGGCTTTTCCTAAAGACTATGGAAACTTGCGTCAGCTCCCCTCGCCCACTTGGTAGCGGATGAATTTCACGATGTTCAGGTTTTCGCCTACGGCTCGGCCTTTTTCGGCCAAGAGGTCCTTAACCGCTTGGTCGGGGTTCTTGACGAAGGACTGCTCCATCAGGCAGGAGGTGGCGTAGTACTTCTCCAGCTTGCCCGCGATAATCTTTTCCACCGCCTGAGGAGGTTTGCCTTCCGCTTGAGCGGCAGCGACTTCGCGTTCCTTGGCCACCACTTCCTCGGGCACGTCCTCGCGAGAAACGCTAACAGGAGGTAAGGCGGCCACATGCATGCACAGGTCCTTCACCAAGGCGCCGGTTTCCTCGTGGTCGGCGCCAGCGTCGCTCTCGGCGGACACGGCGAGCAAAACCGCCACCTTGCCACCCGTGTGGACATAGGAATCAACCCGGCAGGAACCTCCGGGCGCCAAGGTTTCCGAGCGGGAAATCCGGATATTCTCTCCGATCTTGGCCACTTGCTCCGTACGGCGCTCCTCCAAGTCCGCCTGCGGGTCTGCCAAAAGTGCCGCGGCCACTTCCGAAGCGAAAGCCTGAAAGGCTTCATTCTTGGCCACGAAATCTGTTTCGCAGTTCACCTCGGCAATGGATCCGGAACGTCCGCCCTCGGCTACGGAGACGGCGATGACGCCCTCTCCCGCCTCGCGGCCTGCCTTTTTCGCGGCGGTGGCCACGCCCTTCTTCCGAAGAATGGAAACGGCTTCCTCCATATCGCCTCCGCTTTCGGACAAAGCGCGTTTGCAATCGATGAGGCCGGCCCCGGTCTTCTCGCGAAGCTCGACCACTAGTTCCTTGGTGATGTCAGCCATGATAATTCGGGCGTCCCTAGCGGACGCGTCAATAGGTTGTGCTTACAAATTGCTTGGGAGAGAATTGGAAAAGGAAAAGCGAGGGACTTCGCCGTCTCACTACTTTGCCGAGTCCTCGGAAGCGGTCTCCGACGATTCGGTTGCCTCCTCAGCGGTGTCCTTCGCCGGGGCTTCCTCCTCCGGCGTTTTATCCGCCTCGGAAGAGGCTTCTTCGTCCTCGCTGGGCCGGCGCCGTCGGTCGTCGAAGTCCATGTCTTCGTAGCCCTCGGGCAGGGTGACTTCGGGCTCGTCCTCCTGCTCCCCGAATCCGTCATGTTCGTGGGTCACGGGCATAATGTCCCGGCGTAGCGTGGGGGCCTCGACCCGGCGCGAGGCTCCGTTTTGGATGGCCTCGGTCACCACGTCGATGATGATCCGGATGGATTTGGTGGAGTCGTCGTTGCCAGGAATGGGGAAGTCCAGCAGAGACGGGTCAGAATTGCTGTCCACCAATGCGATGACGGGAATCTTAAGGCGGTTGGCCTCGTTCACCGCAATGGCCTCGTTGCGGGAGTCGATCAGAAAAAGGGCGCCCGGCAGGTCCTTCAAGTCAAGCATGCCCTCGAAGTTCCGATGCATCCGGGCCATTTGGCGCTTGATCGCCGCCGCTTCCTTACCGGGCAACTTATCCAAACTGCCGTCCTCCTCCATGCGGAGAAACTTCTTGTACTTGGCCAAGCTGGCGGAGACGGTCTCCCAGTTGGTCAGGGCACCGCCCATCCAGCGATTCACGCAGAAGGGCATGTTCGTGGCCGCCGCCATTTCCCGGATGGGTTCCTGGGCCTGGCGCTTGGTGCCGACCAGCAACACTTGCTTGCCGTTCGACACCACTTCCTCCACTTGGGCCACCGCCTTTTCCAGGAGGTCGTAGGTTTTCTCGAGGTCGATGATCGAGATACCGTGCCGATTCGCATACACGAAGGGCTTGGACTTGGGGTTCCAGCGACGCACTTGGTGCCCGAAATGGACGCCCGCGTCTAGCAGGTCTCTTACCGTTACGTTCATGATGATTATTGGTTCAAAGCCCCGGCGAACGAACCGGGGAGAAAGCCGAGCTTTCTTTTTGGTTGGGTTTTGGTTGGTGAAAGAAAAAATCCGCCTGAGCGGATTGGGTGCAGGGGCAGGATTTGAACCTGCGGCCTTCAGGTTATGAGCCTGACGAGCTACCAGACTGCTCCACCCTGCAACAAAGGAAAGCGGACAAACATGAGCTTTTTCCCATGACACCGCAAGCCGAAAAACTTCTAAAAACTTCGCCCCGACTCCCACTCCTCCGACCCGGCTTCCTTTGGCATCGACTTTTCGACCC
>CAXGVD010000181.1:0-5674 GCA_964012695.1 uncultured Opitutia bacterium | reverse complement strand
TTCAAGCGAGGAGATAAAAGTACGCCTTAAATGAACGCCCTCCTCGCTTCCAGCATCGCCCTCTTACATATCGAAGTCTTGAAAGGCTTCTTGGATCGCTTTCCCGTAAGGCGACATGCCCACACGCATCATTTCGCCCATCATCTCCCTTAACTTTCTTAAGGCGAGGTTCGAATTTCTCCTCCAAGACCTTTTGCTCCTCCTCTGACATAGACTTTTCTAACTCCTCCCCCTCTTCTTTTAGTTCCTTCAAGTCGGCGATTATTGCCTTGATGTCTTCAACGGCATCCGTGGCGGTATCCTCGTCTTTCACGGTTTCGATCACCTCGACGAGTTCCTCCATCTTTGATATCATATCCCCTGCCAAGGACTCCGGAGAGGAACCGCATCCTGAAAGAACGATAACAGACAAATGAGGCTAAGTGCGGCTTTCATGAATTTCGGTGGTTTGGTGTTGGTTGATTGAAGATTGGGACAAACCCGTGCCTAGCGGAAAGAAGTTAAAAGCTGCGGGAATAGAACTATTCAAAAGGGAAACCGCCGTGCCAAGCGACGAATCAACCCCGCCTGCTCGGGGTAGCTTCTTTCCATGTCCTCCGCGTTTCCCCAGGAGAAATCCGCGAAGTCAAAACCGGGGCATACTGTGCAACCGACGAGGCACCACTGCACCGGGTCCGTCAACTCGGCACCGAAAGTCACACCAGGCGGAATTGTGACCTGCGGTGTTTCCCCTTTCTCCAACTTCACTCCGAGCCGGTGCTCCTCGTACCCTCCAGGGCCGAACAAGTGCAGTCTCACTCCGCCCCCGTCGTGAAAAAACCACCTCTCCTCGCTCACCAAAGAATGCCAGGCGGAATGTTCCCCTTCCTGCAAAAGGTATAGGATGCTCGTATTCGTCGAACGCTCTCCTCGCGGCAACTGCACAAGCTCTTCGGACTCGTAGGCCCGACGGTACCAACCACCCTCAGGATGTCGCTCAAGTTGGAGCGCTTGAATGACTTCCTCGGCGGTCATCTGCGGGTGAAATGAGGAGAAAATGGTCGGGACGGTGAGATTCGAACTCACGACTTCCTGCTCCCAAAGCAGGCGCGCTAACCAGGCTGCGCCACGTCCCGATAAACAGAAAACGAAGAGTATGGACAATTCCCTCCACCAAGCAAAGCAAATCAGAAACGGAAGGAAAAAAATGAGGTCACCGCATTCGCTCGAGCGCTTTGGGTTTGCACCAAACGCATCAACGCATCATGATGCGTTGATACGTTTTGACGCATGAAGGATTTTTCGCGGGAGAAGCCGACCGAAGCTGACTTGGTAGAGTTGCTGGACCGCCGCATCGCCATCTTGGACGGGGCGATGGGCACCATGATTCAGCAACACAAGCTGGAGGAGGAAGACTTTCGGGGGGAGCTCTTCAAGAACCACGAGAAGGAATTGAAGGGCAACAACGACTTGCTCTGCCTGACCCGCCCGGATGTCATCCGGGACATCCACAGGGCTTATTTCGAGGCGGGCAGCGACCTCGTGGAGACCAACACCTTCAGTGGCACCTCCATCGCCATGGCGGACTACGCCCTGGAAGACGTCGTGCGTGACCTGAACGTAGCTGCGGCCAAGCTGGCCCGAGAAGCGGCGGACGAGGCCATGACCAAGGACCCGTCCCGTCCTCGCTTCGTGGCAGGAGCAATCGGCCCCACCAACCGCACGGCCTCTCTTTCCCCGGACGTCAACGACCCCGCCAAGCGCAACGTGACCTACGACGAGCTGGTTACCGCCTACCGGGCTCAGGCGGCGGCCTTGGTGGAGGGAGGGGCGGACGTCTTGTTGCCCGAAACCACCTTCGACACCCTCAACCTCAAGGCCGCCCTCTTCGCGATCGAGGACTTATTCGAAGAGTTGGGAAGGCGGCTCCCCGTCATAGTCTCCGTCACCATCACCGACGCCTCGGGGCGCACCCTTTCGGGCCAGACCACGGAGGCTTGCTGGAACTCCATCGCCCACGCCAAGCCGCTATGCGTGGGTCTAAACTGCGCCTTGGGAGCGGACGCCATGCGCCCCTACTTGCAGGACTTGTCCCGCATCGCCGGCTGCCACGTCCATTGCTACCCCAACGCAGGCCTCCCCAACCCCCTCGCCCCCACGGGTTACGACGAAAAGCCGGCGGACACAGCAGCAGCCCTAGACATCTTCGCCCGGGACGGCCTGCTCAACCTCGCAGGCGGTTGTTGCGGCACCACACCGGAACACATCCACGCCATCGCCGAGCAAATGGCCGAACGCGAACCTAGGGTACTTCCCAACCCCGAGCCCGCCCTCCGCCTTAGCGGCTTGGAACCCTTTGAGCTGAAGGGAAGCGACTCCCCCTTCCTGATGGTCGGCGAACGCACCAACGTCACTGGCTCCCCGCGCTTCCGCAAGCTCATCGAGGCGGACAATTTCGACGACGCAATTGGCGTGGCCAAGCAACAGGTAGAGAACGGGGCGAACGTCATCGACGTCAACTTCGACGCCGCCCTGCTGGAAGGCGAGGCCTGCATGACCCGTTTCCTCAACCTCGTCGCGAGCGAGCCGGATGTGGCCCGGGTCCCCCTAATGATAGACAGCTCCAAGTGGTCCGTCATCGAGGCCGGTCTAAAGGTGGCTCAGGGCAAGTGCATCATCAACTCCATCAGCCTCAAGGAAGGCGAAAAGGCCTTCAAGGAGCATGCCCGGCTCGCCCTGCGGCACGGGGCCGCCGTCGTTGTCATGGCCTTCGACGAGAAGGGGCAAGCCGCCACCCTCGCCGACAAGGTCCGCATCTGCGGGCGGGCCTACCGGATTCTGGTGGAAGAAGTTGGCTTCCCGCCCGAAGACGTAATTTTCGATCCCAACGTGCTCACCGTCGCCACGGGCATCGCCGAGCACGATTCCTACGGGCTCGACTTCATCGAGGCCGTCCGTGAAATCAAGCGCCGCTGTCCTCACGCCCGAATCAGCGGCGGCATCAGCAACGTGTCCTTCTCTTTCCGGGGAAACAACGTGGTGCGGGAGGCCATGCACGCCGTCTTCCTCTACCACGCATGCCAAGCGGGGTTGGATATGGGAATCGTCAACGCCGGCATGCTCGCCGTTTACGACGAAATCGAGTCCACCCTGCGCGACCTCGTAGAAGATGTCGTCCTAAACCGCCGTCCCGACGCCGCCGAACGCCTACTCGATCACGCCGAATCCATCAAAGACCAAGCCGCTGGTAAAAAAGCCACCGGGCCTGACCTCTCCTGGCGGGAGGGAACAGTGGCCGAACGCCTTTCCCACGCTCTCGTCAAGGGCATCGGCGACTACGCGGAGGAAGACGCCGAGGAAGCCCGTAAAGAGCTGGGCCGCCCACTCGAAGTCATCGAAGGCCCCCTGATGGATGGCATGCAAGTCGTCGGCAAACTCTTTGGCGAAGGCAAGATGTTCCTGCCCCAAGTGGTCAAGAGCGCCCGGGTCATGAAGAAGGCCGTGGCCTACCTCGAACCCTTCATGGAGGCCGAAAAGGCCGCCGCCGAAGCGGACAAGCGCGGCGTCATGGTCATCGCCACCGTGAAGGGAGACGTGCACGACATCGGAAAGAACATCGTCGGAGTCGTCCTCGCCTGCAATAACTGGGAGGTCGTCGATCTCGGGGTCATGGTCTCCTGCGAAGAAATCCTCAAGACCGCCCGTGAGAAAGGAGCGGACGTGATCGGCCTCTCTGGCCTCATCACCCCCTCCCTTGACGAAATGACCCACAACGCTGCCGAGATGCAGCGCCAAGGCTTTTCCGTTCCCCTGCTCATCGGCGGCGCCACCACGAGCAAGGCACACACCGCCATCAAGATAGCACCCGAGTACGAAGGTCCCGTCGTCCATGTCGCCGACGCCTCCCTCGTCGTCAACGTCTGCAACGACCTCAACCACCCCGAGCGCAAGGCCACCTTCCTCGCCGACCTTAGCGAGAACCAGAAACGGTTGCGCCGACAACACGCGGAGGCCACTCCCCGCAAGCTCCTCGACTTGGAGGAAGCTCGCGCCCGAGCCTTCTCCCCCGACAGATCCGAAGAAACCATCCCCGCACCGGCCCCCGAAAACCTCGGCCTCACCCTACTCGACCCCATTCCGCTTGAAGAAATCGTCCCCTTCCTCGACTGGTCTCCCTTCTTCTGGGCTTGGAACCTAAAGGGGAGATACCCCAGTATATTAAACAGAACCGAAGTCGGCGAACAAGCCCGCTCCCTCTTCGAAGATGGGCAAAAACTCCTGCTGCGCATCCTCGACGAAAACCTCTTCCGTTGCCGAGCCGCCATCGGTCTGTGGCCCGCCAACGCCATCGGCGACGACATAGAGGCCTATCCCGACGAATCACGTTCCTCCCCCCTCGCCACCTTCCATTTCCTTCGCCGCCAACAGGAAACCGTCTCAAGGAAAAATGCCGGTCTCCAATTCTGCCTCGCCGACTACGTGGCCCCCAAAGCCTCCGGCCTCCCCGACTACATCGGTGCCTTCGCCTGCACCGCCGGCGAAGAAGTGGACGCCTTCGCCAAGACATTCGAGGACGACGGCGACGACTACTACTCCATAATCGTCAAGGCCCTCGGCGACCGCTTCGCCGAAGCCACAGCCGAATACGCCCACAAGAAGGCCCGGGACCTCTGGAACTTCGGGCTCGACGAAAACCTCTCCAACGACGACCTCATTGGCGAAAAGTATCAAGGCATACGACCCGCCTGCGGATACCCCTCCCAGCCCGATCACACCGAAAAGGACGCCATCTGGGCTACCCTCGACGCCGAGAAGAACCTCGGTATCCAACTCACCGAATCCCGAGCCATGAACCCGGGTGCCTCCGTCTCCGGCCTCTACTTCTCACACCCTCAAGCCACCTACTTCAACCTCGGCACCATCGGTCAAGACCAGCTCCAAGACTACGCCAAACGCAAAGGCTGGACCGAAGAAGAAGCCAAAAAGTGGCTCGCCCCTAACCTTTGAGCGAACCAGCTCGGCGGCTTTCCCACAGCACCAAAACTCGTCCTGCCAAATCGTCCTCGTAGCTCGTAATAGATAAACTCTCGCCAATCCTTCTCTCTCCACCTTTTCCCCTTTGGCGTTGCCGACTAGTACTTGGCCGACTACCCTGAACCACTCACTTTTCACAGCATTGCGAGCATGAAGGAAATGACTCCACTGGAGGAACTGCGCCACTCCTCGGCGCATGTATTGGCCACGGCCGTTCTTCGCCTTTTCCCCGAGGCCAAGCTGGACATCGGGCCGCCCACGAACAACGGGTTCTACTATGACTTCGACCTCGAGCACCGCTTCACCACCGAGGATTTGGAGGCCATCGAGGCCGAAATGAAGAAGGTGGCGAAGGAAAACCAACGCTTTGAGCGCATGGAGGTTGACCGGGAGGAAGCCAAGCGGATCATCGCCGAAATTGGGCAGGAGACATACAAGCTGGGGCGCTTGGACGACATTCCCGAGGGCGAACCCATTTCCTTCTACCGCAACGGAGAGTTTCTCGACCTTTGCGCTGGCACCCATGTGGGCTACACCAAGAAAATCAAGGCGTTCAAACTGCTCAATGTGGCGGGGGCCTACCACCGAGGCAACGAAAAGAACAAGCAACTCCAACGCATCTACGGCACCGCCTTTCCCACCAAGGATGAGTTGAACGAAT
>CAXGVD010000180.1:0-5689 GCA_964012695.1 uncultured Opitutia bacterium | reverse complement strand
CGAAATCCACAACGCCGAACGCCTTGCCCGTTCGGTCCGGGAAGGTTCCCTAGAAAAGGAAAGCGAACTCCTATTCCCCTTCGACCCCGGCTTTCTCGGGCTCGTCGCTGGAGACACAGCCACCCTCACCGCCCACGTACTCGATCGCAAACCTGGTCGCGTCCCCTCCGTTTCCCGCGAAATTCGGCTCTTCGTCGTGGACCCCGAAGAACACGCCGAAGCCATTCGCCGTCAAATGGAAGAAATCCTCGCCCGCGTCTCCGAAATCACACGCGAGGAAGAAGCTATACTCGTCGAGAACCTCCGCATCTCCGAAGAAATCGACGACATGGCCCCCCACCAAGCAGAACGCGCCCTCGCCGACCTTGCCGACAACCAGCGCAACAACGCCGGCGACCTACGCCGCGCCGCCAAGGACGGGTCCGAAACCCTCAAGGAAGCCCTACGCAACCCACTCTTCGATGAAAACACCCTCAAGGACTGGAGCGAAACCGTAAGAAAAATGGAAAATGTCGCCGGCGAGCAAATGGCCGACGCCGCCGAAAACCTCGACCAAGCCCGAGCCCAATCCTCTCAGGCCTCCCAAGCTTCGCAAGCTTCCCAATCGTCGCAGTCTTCCCAGTCTTCGCAAGCATCCCAAGAGCAACAGGAAAACCTCGCCAACGCCGAACAAGCTGAACGCGACGCCCTCGAACAACTTCAGGAAATCCAAGCCGAAGCCAACGAGCAAATGGACAACCTCGAAGCCTTCACCCTGGCCCAACGCCTACGCCACGTCCAGAAAACCCAAGACCGCCTAGGCGAGAGTCTCGTCACCCTCCTCCCAGACTCCATCGGCCAACGACCCGACGCCCTTTCCGATAAGCACAAAGAAACCCAAGGCACCCTCGAATCCACCGAACGTGAAGCTCACGAGGAGTCCGACTCACTCCAAGGCGAAATCAGCCGCTTTCACGAACGCACGGGCAAGGAAGCCTACGGCGAAGTCGGCCGCCTCATGGAAGAGGAACGCGCAGCGGAAGGTCTCGAAGCCACGGCCAACCTCATCCGCCAAAACGTATCCTTCGACGCTCTCGACAACCTCGACCATTGGGCCGAACGCTTCGCCCACTGGGCCGACCTACTCGACGAAGCCAACCAAAGCGGCGGCGGTGGTGGCGGCGGTGGTGGCGGCGGCGAGGTGAAAGACATCACGAAACAACTCATCGCCCTCCTCCGCATACGCGACAAACAAAACGGCCTCATCGGCAAAACCGCCTTCCTTGCAAGAAAACCGGCAAAGGAAAAGAAAAACGAAGAAACCGCCTCCCAACTCTCCGCCCTCGGGAAAGACCAACGAGAGATCATGACCGAACTCACCGACGTGCAAGTCGAACTCGCCGCCGAACCCCTTAACGAACTCTTCGACGAAGCCCACTCCTCCATGGCCACCTCCGCCCAAAACCTCGAAGACGCCGATACGGGGAAGGATACCACCCAAGCCCAAACCGACGCCAAGGACGACGTCACCGACCTCATCAACCTCCTCGTCGAGTCCACCTGCAAACAATGCCAAGGCTCCTCCAACCCTCAAGACCAAGCTCAGGCCCAAGCCCTACAATTTCTCCTCCAACAGCTCGCAGGCTCCAAACCCGGGCAAGGCCAAGGCATGAAACCCGGACAAACCGGCGGCGGTTCCCGCCAAGGAGGCGGCACAGAACGCGTCGGGGCCACTCCGGGAGGTTCTGGCGACGGCAACGCCCCCGGCACCCGCAAGCCAGATCGAGCCGGAGGCGCCAACGGCGCCCCCCCTCCAGAATTCCGCAACGACCTCGAAGACTACTTCCGCCTCATCGAGCAATGAAGACGCCCCACCTCGGCCTCCTCGGCCTGGTACTCCTCACCCCGGCCCTCCTAACCCCGACCTTCGGCCAACGCTTGTTCGAGCAAAGCGACGACAATGTCGTCCGCCGCATCGACAACATGTACAAGGCCGGCCTCGACTACATTGCCGGCAACCAAAAGGACAACGGCTCCTGGCCCGACAGCTCCTACGGATCCGAGCCCGGTGTCGTGGGACTCGCCACCCTCGCCCTACTCGCCCGAGGAGACGACCCCGAATTCGGGCCCTACCGCCTCACCGTCAAACGCGCCCTCGACTTCCTCCTCGAACGCCAGAACAAAAGCACCGGCTATATCGGCTCCTCCATGTACAACCACGGCTTCGCCACCCTCGCCCTCGCCGAAGCCTACGGCATCACCAACGACCGACGCCTCGGCCCCGCCCTCCGCAAAGCCACCGACCTCATCCTCAACTCCCAGAAAAACAACAAAAAAGGTGGCTGGCGCTACGGGCCCGAAAGCCAAGACGCGGACACCACCGTGTCCGGCGCCCAAATGGTCGCCCTCTTCGCAGCCCGCAACGCCGGTCTCCACGTACCCGACCCCGCAATCAAACGCGGCATCGACTACTTCATCTCATGTCAGGCAAGCAACGGCGGCTTCGGATACACCTCCAAAAGCGGCCCAAACCAACCTCGATCCGCCATTGGCTGCCTCGTCCTCGCCCTCGCCAAGGAAGAAAATTCCAAAGCCTACAAAAAGTCCCTCGACTACCTCGCCGAAAACTCCGGCTTCGCCAACCAAGGCCACAAATACTACTCCCTTTACTATACCTCCCAAGCCATGTTTCGGGCCTCACCGGAAGTCTGGTGGGCCTGGAACGCCAAAAACGCCAAAAGCCTCGCCGCCTCCCAACGCAAGGACGGCAGCTGGACGGGCAATTACGGCACCACCTTCTCCACCTCCGCCGCCCTCCTCTCCCTCGCCCTCAACTACCGCTACCTTCCCATTTACGAAAGATGAAACGAATCGCCGCCATCACACTTCCCCTCCTTCTCGCTTTCCCCCTTCAAGGAAACTCAAAAGTTCCGCCCCCGCAAAAACTCCAAAATGTCCAAGAATTCAACCGGGGCATCCGTATTCAAGCGAAAGGCAACGTCATCCAAGTCATTGGAAAGGCGGAAGGCGCCATTGACTTGAAAGTGATTCAAAACGAGGCCGAGCGCGCCGCCCTGAAGAAGGCCGGAGAAGTCATAATCAAAAGGCCACAAGTCGCTGCCCCCTTCAGGGCTCCCACTCTCCCCTCCGCATCCGCCCCCGCAGACACCTCCAAACGCGAATCCGGCGACGAACGCTCCGACAAGCTTCACTTTTTCGACGGCTCCTCCCTCCGCGGACAACTCCTAAACACCGAGGGCGTCCACCTGATCCGCTGGAACCACGCCGCCGCCGCCGCTCCCCTATCCTTCCGCTACTCCGCCATTCAATCCCTCGACCTCGCCCCGCGCCCCCTCCCCGAACCACTCCCGCAAGCGGACTCGAAAGTCCCCCAAACCCTCCTCTCCTTCCACAACGGAGACCGCTTCCGCGGCAAACTTCAAGGCATCGACGGCGACTCGCTCCAAGTCCAAACCCACTTCGCCGGCCTCCTACGCATACCCAAACGCGGACTCGCCTCCCTCGCCCTCCTCCCAGACTCCCACAAAATCCTCTACGACTCCTCACAAGGCCTCTCCGGCTGGAAACCCGACAACCCCAACGCATGGAAAAACCAAAACGGAGAACTCGTCACCATGCTATCCGGCGGCATGAGCCGAGTTCTCCCGGAAAAAGACGCCCTCGAAATCGAGTTCGACGCAAAGTGGGAACGCTCCTTCTACTTCGGTCTGCGCATGTTCTCGGACTCCGAATCCCGAAGCTACAACAGCATCGGCTATAATGTCTCCTTCTCCAACAACCGCATCAACCTCCAGGTAGCCAAAAGAAAAAACAACCGACTCGCCCGGGAAACCATAGGCAACACCACCATCAACCAACTGTACAACGACAAAAAAGCCCGAATCAAAATCTACGGGAACCGCTCGACCAAGGAATTCGTCATTTGGCTAAACGGCAAGGAAATCGCCCGCTGGAAAGACGCCGACGAAGAGTTCACCCCTTCCGGAAACCACCTCGTCTTCTACAACCAAGGCGGAAGTTCGTCCATGCGCCTGAGGGACGTCACCATCTCCGGATGGAACGGTGACCTCGCTCCGATCACACCCCTCAATCCCGAAGAAATCAAACCCGGAACCAGCCGTATCACATTTATAAACGGAGACGCCGCCACCGCCGAAATCGGCTCTCTCAAAGACGGTAAGCTGGGCCTCAAAACCAAACGAGGCACCTTCCCAACCCCCCTCGAAAGAGTCCGCTCCATTCACCTTTCGCCACCGCCCCTTGAAACCAAAAAGCACGAGAAACCCCCGCACGAAAACCTCCATCTCGTAAACGCTCAAGGACGCCTTTCCCTCAACCTGCGCTCCATCCGCGACGGCCAAGTCAACGCCCTAAGCTCCACCCTCGGAGAACTCACTTTACCCCTCTCCCACGTTCGTCGCATCACCTGCAACCTTCACCTCCTCGAACTGGAAAAATACCTCGTACAACTCCGCCTCGCCCGTAAAGCCATCGACGAACGCAACCTCAACTCCGCCCTCGGCATCCTCCATCGAACCGACCCCGCTCAAAGGGGCTGGCTCTGGGGTCGCCTCCTCTACCACGTTCAAGCCCTCGGGGACGACGAAATCACCCGCTTCACCCCACACCCCGAAAACGGACTCGCCGACGCCCGATTCGCGGGCGAGCCCTCCACCCTCCTCACCATCGGCAAAGACGCCACCTTTCACCTCCGCAACGACCACGTCGTCATCGCCTCCTCCCCCATCACGGGAAGCAAAAACCTCCAAGGCGAACTCGGCAGGTTTCCCAACGAAACCCAACGCCACGTAACCATAACCCGCGACTTCTGGCTCGCCGCCACCGAAATCACCCAAGCCCAATACAGCAAACTACTGGGACTCCCCGACTCTCCCCCCGACCCGCTCTCCCTCCCCGCCTCCAACATCTCCTGGAACGACGCGGTCGCCTACTGCCAAAAACTCAATGAACGCCAACCACCACCACCTGGGTACCTCTACCGTCTCCCCACCGAAGCCGAATGGGAATACGCCGCCCGGGCCGGCTCCACCGGGCCTTACGCTGGTGCCGACCTGCAAACGCTCACTCCCGACGAACACGCCTACCGCAAGCACCTCTCCGAAAGAGGCTGGTTCGCCGAAAATGCCGAAAACGCTGCATGGCCCGTCGCCACCCGCTCCCCCAACGCCTTCGGCCTACACGACATGCACGGCAACCTATGGGAATGGTGCCTCGACCATGTCGGCCTCAACAAACGCGACATGCTACGTCATCGCGTCCCAGGCGCCCAAGACCCCTACCTCGCAGAAGGTCGGTGGCGCTCCCTTCGGGGCGGCTCCTTTAACGTCAGCTTCAACCGTTGCCGCTCCGCCTACCGAGGCGCCAACGACCCCGCCGTCACTCGCAACGACCGCGGTTTCCGCATCGCCCTCGCCCCCGACCTCGCCAACCCACCCGACCGCAACGCCACCCTACGAGCCGAGAAGCCCCGACAAATCGAAGCTCTCGGCATCAAGCTACAACCCATCCCCGCCGGTTCTTTCCTCATGGGAAGTGCCCCCCTCCTCCCAGGGGGACAAGCCGCCATCATCCCCGAACAAAACCAAATCATCACAGCCGGGACTGACGGCTCCCTTCACCTCCACGACCTCGCCGGACGCCACCTCCGCCACCTCGACCCCAAACTCCC
>CAXGVD010000179.1:0-5752 GCA_964012695.1 uncultured Opitutia bacterium | reverse complement strand
CAAGGCGAGAAAGCGGACTCGCACGCGGGCGGAGGGAGAGATGACGTTCGATGTTTTCAAGAGTTGTTGTTTAGTTTTGGGGTGGCGGTTTCAGCTCGCCTTGGCCAGGCGTTCATCCCGCAGGAAGATTGGAGCCTCCTCGGTGGAGTCCTCGGGAGAAAAACGGTAGCCTGAGTAGTCGAAGCCGGCGATTTCCTCAGCCTTCGTCACCCGGTTACGGATGAGGTATGCGCTCATCAGGCCGCGGGCCTTCTTGGCGTAGAAGCTGATGATCTTGTATTTGCCGTTTTTCTCGTCCTTAAAGACGGGCGAGACCACCCGAGCCTTGAGCTTGTTCGTCCGTGCCGCTTTGAAGTATTCATTGGAGGCGAGGTTCACAAGCAGATCGCTTCCCGAGGCGGTGACGGCTTCGTCAAGGGCCTTCGCCAACTGGTCGCCCCAAAAGGCGTACAGGTCCTTGCCGGCGGGGTTGGGGTAAACGGTTCCCATTTCCAGCCGGTAGGGCTGCATCAGGTCCAGCGGGCGGAGCAAACCGTACAACCCCGAGAGGATGCGGAGCGACTTCTGGGCGAAGTCGAAATCGCCTTTTTTGAACTCCCACGCACGCAGGCCGTCATAGACGTCGCCCTTGAAGGCCAGAATTGCCTGCTTGGCGTTCATCTGAGTGAAGGGCGCCTGCCAGCTTTCGAAACGTTGCTTGTTAAGCTTCGCCAGCTTGGGGCTGATTCCCATCAGTTCCCCGATGTCCTCCTCCGATAACTTCCGCAATCCCTTCATCAAGGCGGCGGCCTCCTTGAGGAAATCGGGTTGGGTGCAGACCTCCGTGGCGGGCGGCGTTTCGTAGTCGAGCGTCTTGGCTGGAGAGATGACGATGAGCATGATGGCGGGTAGGGTAGGGCGCTTAGAGAAAGCATGGCAAGCGCGAGGTTGCTCCGAAAACTGCAAGTTGCAGCAGCTTCTTTCGACTGCAGTCTCTTGCTTTTTGACTTGCGGGTGAGGGGCAAGGTGAGGCAATCAATCCTCCGTCCGTCATGTTGTTCGCGCGTGCCTTCCTGTTCTCGTTTTCGGCGTGGATAGCCGTCTGCTTTGCTTCGGCGAAAGACGGCGCCGAAGACCTGACCTTCTTCGGTTGGTCCGACCAGCACGTCAAGACTGATGGGAATGTCTCCAAGTTGCTGCCTTTCGTGGAGGCGATGAACGCGATGCCAGGGGTCGCCTATCCCGATACGATTGGCGGCAAGGTGGCTGAGCCCGCCTTCGTGATTGGGGCGGGCGACGTCACGGAATGGCCCACGAACGCCGCCATGCGGGCCTATGATGCCTTGCTCGCCGACCGCCTGAAGTGGAAGGCCTACGACGTGCTCGGCAACCACGACGATGGCGGGCGGGCCTTCTCCCCCACCATGCTCAACTGGGCCAAGCGGCGCCACGGCGGTCTGAGCTACGTCTTCGAGGCGGCGGGGGTAAGGTTCATCGGCCTGTGGTCCAAGTTCGACCCGCGCGGCAAACCGTTTCAGCCTCTCACCAAGGAGGCCCTCGCCTACTTGCGGGCCCGGTTGGCGGAGACTCCCTCCGGCCAACCCGTGGTCCTCTTCACCCACCTTTGCCACGACGCCATGACCAACCGCGACGAGCTGGTGGAGACATTGGGCGACGCCAACGTCATCCTCGTCCTCGGCGGGCATTACCACTATTCGAGCGTCAACGAGTACCGCAGTCTGCGCTTCGTCCAACTTCCCTCCCCCAAGTCCAAGTTCACCGAGTTCACTGTTCTCCGCATCTCCTCGGAACGCCTGCAGGTCATGCCCTACGACTTCGTAAAGAAGCAATGGGTGCAAGGTCCGCGTAAAAGCCTCGACGTTCCCATCAAACGACCTGCCAGATCCGCCCGACAATGACACACTCGTACAAGCCTTTGCTTTGTCTTCTTCTGTTCGCTTCGGCCTGTCTTCTTTCAGCCGAGGAATTCGCCACCGGTGTCGTGTTCGAAGACTTGAACCGCAACGAGGTTCGGGACCAGGGCGAGAATGGCTTGCCGGGAGTCGGGGTTTCGGACGGCTTCGACATCGTGAAAACTGACGCCGAGGGGCGTTGGCGTCTGCCCTTAGCCGAGGATGTAATTTACTTCGTCCTCAAGCCGAGCGGTTGGATGGTGCCCCTGACTAAATCCAAGCTGCCAAAGTTTCATTACGTCCACAAACCGAAGGGTTCGCCGGAGGGAACCAAGCACCCTGGTGTGGCACCCACCGGCCCCTTGCCCGAGTCCATCGACTTCCCCCTCCATAAACAGGAGGAGCCCGACAAGTTCAGCGTGATTTTCTTCGGAGACCCCCAACCTAGGGACCAAACCGAAATCGACTACATCGCCCGCGACGTCGTGAAGGACTTGGTCGGGACCGAAGCCAAGTTCGGGGTCACCTTGGGCGACATCATGTTCGACGACCTCTCCCTGTTCGGCAGCCTCAACCGAACGATCGCCCTTATCGGTATCCCATGGTACAATGTCATCGGCAACCACGACTTGAACTTCGAGGCCGACGAAGACCGCTACTCCGACGAAACTTTCGAAAGGATTTTCGGGCCTCCCTACTACTCCTTCGACTTCGGTAAGGTTCACTTCATCGTGCTGGACAACGTCGACTGGGGCCTACGCTCCGGAGGCCGTCGGGGCTATGTCGGCAGTTTCGGCGAACGCCAGCTTGCCTTCGTCAGGAAAAGCCTGGCGCGAGTTCCCGCGGACCGCCTCGTCGTCCTCTCCATGCATATCCCCCTGAACACCACCAAGGACAATCAGGACTTGTACCGCCTGATCGAGAAACGGCCCTATACTCTCTCGCTTTCCGGGCATACCCATTGGCAGGCTCATCACTTCATCGACGAGGGTTCGGGCTGGAAGGGCAAGGAGCCGCACCACCACATTGTGAACGTCACCGTGTCCGGGGCCTGGTGGTCCGGGGGCAAGGACGTTCGCGGAATCCCGCACGCCACCATGCGTGACGGAGCCCCCAACGGTCATTCCGTTTTGACTTTCGACGGCCACGAGGCCACCTTCGACTTCCGGGCCGCCGACAAGCCAGCCGACTATCAACTCCGCGTTCACGTCCCCGAGGAAGTGCCCCGGGGCGAACTCGCTAATACCTACGTGTACGTCAACGTCTTCGGGGGCTCGAAAAAATCAAAGGTCCGTATGAGAGTCGGCCCCGAGGGCGATTGGGTCGACTTACGGATGGCCGTCGAAAAGGATCCCTGGCTCGAGACCCTGCGCAGGACTGAGTTGAAAAACGGCGTGAAGCGCCCCGTCAACGCGGCCGTGGTTTCCCATCACCTTTGGAAAGGAAAGCTTCCCGCCAATCTGAATCTCGGCCGGCAAGTCGTCGAAGTGGAGACCACGGACATGTACGGTCGCCGCTTCCGGGGAAACAGCACCTTCCGGGTAAATTAGCTGCACAGGGTATTCAAGGCACTGCGGCTGGAGTGAAATTCGTCTTGCCGCTTCCGCGTTTGCTTGAACCATGCAGAAGCCGTGAGCGAGCACGAGGACATGACGATGAAGGTCCGCATCAGACGGGTGGCGGGCGAGATCGTCGAGACCACCGACGATCTTCTTGCGGTCGAGGAACCGCTTGAGATACGTGTGGCCTTTCGTGGTGAGGATGGGGTTCCTGTTTCCCGGGGCGTGTCGGTCACCATGCGGACGCCTGGCGACGACGAGGGTCTCGCCGCCGGCTTCCTCGCCACCGAGGGCATCCTTTCGGCACCCGACGAACTGGCCGAGCTTTCCGCTTCCGTTGCTGAGGATGTTTCCGGTCACGGGCTTGTTCCGAATGTGGTCCGGGCGGTCTTGTCAGAGGGCGTGAAGCCCGACTTGGAGAGGCTGTCTCGCCACGTTTTCACCTCGTCGAGTTGCGGGGTTTGCGGCAAGGCCACCTTGGAGGCGCTCGCCAACCGAGGGCTGGCCCGTCTGTCTCCTGGTTCCCTGTGCGTTTCGCCGGAGGTTCTGCGAGCTTTGCCCGCTTCCCTTTTGGAAAGACAAAAGACTTTTTCCGCCACGGGTGGCCTGCACGCCGCCGCCTTGGCGGATGCCGATGGTAACCTCGTCGACCATGCCGAAGACGTGGGGCGACACAATGCCATGGACAAACTGCTCGGGAGGCGTTTTCTGGAGGAGGATTGGCCACTGGCCGACCACTTCGTCCTTGTCAGTGGGCGTGCCAGCTTCGAGCTGGTGCAGAAAGCCTTGGTGGCGGGCGTTCCCATGCTGGCCGCCGTCGGTGCTCCTTCTAGTCTTGCAGTGGAGCTAGCCGACAACTTCGGCATGACCCTCGTAGGCTTCCTCTCCGCCCAACGCTTCAACGTCTACTGCCGAGCCGAAAGGGTGGGAGAGTGAACGTTCGGGCGATCGCTTGTTTTTGAGATCTTAAACATCTTACGCTTATGAGCCTCGCCCATTTTACCATCGCCACTCGAAACGTTGACGAAACGTCCGCCTTCTTTCTTGACCTAATGGGCTGGGATGAAATCCCCACTCCCGACAACGTGGAGGTGAAGGTGCGTTGGCTGGACCTCAAGGCGGGTGCCCAGCTTCATGTATTAGAAGTGGCGGACTTTGAGGTGTCGCCTTTTGAAAAGGAATACGGGCGCCATTTCGCCTTTTTCGTTTCCGCCGAGCGTTTAGCTGAAATCAAAAAAAAGCTGCCGCGCGACTACGGGCTGGAAGTTCTGGAACCTCTGCGTCCCACGCCTTTCGAGCGCTTTTTCTTCCATGACCTGAACGGTTATCTCATCGAGGTCATCGACCAAGACAACTGGAAGGTCGAGACCTGAGGTTTGGGGAGTCTTCAGCTTCCGTTGTTCAGTGGTTCAGGATTTTCCGCATGCCGCAATCCTCTTGAGTTTGGTCCTCCTCGGCTCTTTGCTTGTCGGTCGTGTCTGCAGAAGAAACCAAAGCCGGGGAAACTACCCCTGAGCGGCCCGAGGCGGCCATTGAGTCGCCCGAGACCTTGACGGGTCTGCGTCTCGGGGAACCCGCCCGGCAGGCCGCCGGCTTGGGCGCCGTCACCTCTTCCCTCAAGCACGCCTTGCGGGAGAGCGGGCCGGGGCGGGCCGTGAAGTCTTGGCTGGGCCTCAACCAGAAGGACGGCTTCGACTGCCCGAGTTGCGCTTGGCCCGACCCCGATGATCACCGGACCCTCACCGAGTTCTGCGAAAACGGGGCCAAGGCCGTCGCCTCCGAGGCCGCCGGCAAGAACCGTTGCGACGCCGCCTTCTTCCGTAAACATTCCGTGGCCGAGCTGGCCGCCGAGTCCGACTACTGGCACGAATTGCAGGGCCGCATCACCGAGCCCGTGCTTCTCCGCCAAGGTGGCACCCACTACGAGCCCATTTCGTGGGAAGACGCCTTTCGCCTCGTCGCCGACGAGCTGAACGGCCTCGAATCCCCTGACGAAGCCGTCTTCTACACCTCCGGCCGCACCGTTAACGAAGCCGCCTTCCTCTACCAGCTTTTCGTTCGCCTCTACGGCACCAACAACCTTCCCGACTGCTCCAACCTCTGCCACGAATCCAGCGGCGCCGCCCTCAAGGCCACTATCGGCGTTGGCAAGGGTACGGTCACCTTGGAGGACTTTGAGAAAGCTGGAGCCGTCTTCATCTTCGGCCAAAACCCCGGCACCAACCACCCCCGGATGCTTTCCTCCCTTCAGGCCGCCAAACGGGCCGGGGCCCGCATCGTGGCGGTCAACCCCCTCAAGGA
>CAXGVD010000178.1:0-5753 GCA_964012695.1 uncultured Opitutia bacterium | reverse complement strand
AGGTGCTCCTTGGCCACAATCGTATCGGGCCCGATCTCGCTAATGTCGGCCTCCGCGGCCACTCCGACGAGCGGCTTTACCGCCACCTCTACTCCCCTCAAATTGTATCGCCAGGCTCCATCTGTCCGCCAAGCCCCTTCCTTTTCGAGGTCCACGACGAACCCGCACCGGGTTCCATCGAAATCTCCTCTCATGATGGAGACGACCATACCGATCACGCCCACGACGCCGTTCATGTTGTGCCTACCGTCCGGGCCCGCAAAATCGTCACCTACCTCCAAAGCCTCAAGCAGGATTACGAATTGCCCGAAATGGCCTTCGTAGAATCGAAGGACGAAGTAGCCGCTGACGGCGAAGACACCAACGCGACTGCCTCCGACGCCAACGCCACCACAGCCACCGCTGGCCTGCCCCAATGGCTCGAAGAGCAAATGGAAGCCGGCAAAAAGGTGTACATGAGCGCCAACCCCCTCGAAGGCGGACTCTGCCTCACCTGCCACCAGCCCACCGGCCTCGGCGTGGCTCCCGTTTATCCGCCCTTGGCCGGATCCGAGTGGGTGACGGGTGACAAGGAAATCCTCATTAAAATACTGCTCCACGGTCTTCAAGGCCCCATCACTGTGAATGGGACCCAGTACGGCACCCTTCCCGGCACGGATTATATGTTGCCCCCGCCTCCTGGTTCTCCCCCAGGCTCCATGTCCGACCAAAAAATAGCCGATGTTCTCACCTTCATCCGCAACTCTTGGGGTAACTCCGCTTCCGCTGTAACTCCCGCCGAAGTGGCCGCCGTGCGCGCCGCCACCGCCAGTCGTGACCCCGCCAAGAAGTGGACCGCCGAAGAACTCAAGGGAGGTTCCGAATGAGTGCCGCAAAGAAAAAAAGCGATCCAGCCGGCCAAGAAAAAATTTCCGACGAGGAACTCGTTTCTGTTCACGCCGACCTCAAGAAAGACAAGCACCCTCCCACCGTAGGCTTCCTAAGAGCCCCGCTCGTCTTCGTCTTTGTCTTCGGTTGCCTCATCTTCCTCTGCTCCATCCAACTTGCCCACACCACCAACTTTTTCCAAATTCATCCCCCCAAGGAAACCGTTGAACGCACTCCTGAGGAAGTAGAAGCCCTCCGCTTCGAGCGCCTGCTCGCCACGGGCAAGAAGGTGTATACCTCTAAATGCTCCTCCTGCCACAATCCCGACGGCCAAGGCAAGGACACCTTCCCTCCGCTCGTCAATTCCAAGTGGGTCGTCACTGACCCCTCCCTCATCATTAAGATCGTGCTCAAGGGACTTAAGGGCGAAATCGAGGTGAACGGCAAGAAGTACGGAACCAGCGCCGCCATTGCCATGCCTCCGCAGGAACGCGTCATCAATAATCGGGAAATCGCCGCTGCCGTTACCTATGTCCGCAACGCATGGGGCAACCAAGCTTCCGAAGTCACCGAAGCCCAAGTCGCCACCATCCGCGACGAAGTCTCCGGGCAAACCGAGCAATGGATTGGCTCCGACCTCCGCGAAGCCTACGCCGACTCCTTTTCCGGCGACTGACTGTTGCCCCCCCGCCTCCTTGCCGCCTGCAAACCTTGGGCGTTGAACCTGGTTGCATTCTCCGGCAAGTTCGACCTTGGATGCGCCTGATCTCCTCCACTTTCGCCTTCTTTGCGTTTGCTTTTTTTGTAGCCTCTTCCGCCGTTCGAGCGGAGCTTCCCGAGGCAAATGCCACGACAGACGAAGTGGCCGAAAACTTCTTTCCTGAACTCGCTCGCATCCTCGCCGAACTACCCTCCAAAGCCCCGCTCCTCGCCGAGGAAAACTTGAGAGTCGAAGAAGCCCGCGCCGACCGCCTCGTCGCCGACTCCCAGCGCGGCCTCCGCATCTCCGTGGGAGCCAACGCTCAATCCCTAAACGAAGACCGACCCGGTGCCGGCTACTATCACCGCCAACGCTTTTTCGCCTCTGCGACCATCCTACGTCCCCTCTACCACTGGGGCGCCCTGCGGGCCGGCAGTCGCATCGCCGAACTCTCCGAGCAATCAATCCGGGCCGCTCGAGACGAACTCTCCCTTACCCTCGCCGAACGCATCCGGGGCGACTACCTCGCCCTCATCCTCGCCGCCTACGAAACCGAGTTGGCTCGAGATAGTTTGACCGGAGCCCAAGCCGCTGCCGAAGGCATGCAGGAACGCCTCCGACTTGGACTCGTCACCGAACTCGCTCTCGCGGAAACAAAAACCAACGTCCTCCAACAAAGCATTCGTCTCGCCGAACTCGAACGCAACCTCCTCCGTTCTCGCCTCATCTTCCAAGAAGACACCGGAGGAAAGGAAACTCTCGATCTCAACGTCACCGCCCCCTTCCGACGTTTCGCCGAAACCCACGCCTTCGCCACCCGTCTTCCCCTTGTCATAGCCTCGCCCGCCTCCGTTTCCCTAGACAACCTCGAACGCTCCATCGAGAGCGAAAACCAGCGCCTCGTCGTAGCTCGCTCTTCACTCCGGCCCAAGCTCAACTTCATTGGCGCCTTCTACCAAGATCAAGTGGACCTTGCCGACAGTCGCTCCTCCTTCGAACGAAACAACCTCCTCGTCGGCCTAGAACTCGATTGGGCCCTCTTCGACTCCCGGGAATCCAAAGGCAGAACACGTTCCGCTCACGCCAGAAAACTGCGCTACGAAATGCAGCTCGAACGCGAAACCAGGCGTCTACGCCTCGAACTCGAAAGCTCCCGCGAGCACCTCCTTACCCTCGCCAAAATCATCCAGTCCCGTCGCCAACTCGTAGCCGCCGCTGTCGACCGCCTCGAAAAAAGCCAAACCGAATTCGACCGAGCCCGCATCACCCCCGACCAATTCTTTGCCGCTCGTCTCGCCCAAGACCAAGCCAACCTCGCTCTCCTCCGTTCGGTAGCTGATTACCTCGCTGCCCGAGCCCGCTACGAAAGCCACCTTCGCCCTAAGTAAGTAAGCCAAGCTTCCTGACGCATGCTTAAGGCGGGCTTTGACAAGCGCCGCCTTGTTGGGTTTCCTTATGCCGACTTACGACCCTTTTCGGCTTAACCAGTGAAACTCCTCTTGAAAGTGTCTTTGCCTTTGGCCGCTCTTGGCGGGCTAGGCTGGTGGTTGATTTTGGGCGTGGTTCCGGAGGCCGTGGTGGAGTCGGTGGGGCGTGGCGTGGCGCGTGACGGAGTGCCCGGCAACGTCCGTGTGCTGGCGGCTCGTACGCATGACTTGCGGGCGCGTACGCAGGGTGTAGTCAAGAACGTGGCCCTTTTACCTTACGGGAAGCCCGTGGAGGTGGAGATGAACGCCACTTTGATCGAACTGGATCCGAAGGACCTGCGCCGCAGTTTGGAACAGCTCGGCTCTTCACGACGTTACCAGGACTTGCGCTTGGCCGCAGGTTCGGCGGTGGAGATGCAGTTGGAATCCGAACGGAAGGAACTGGAGGCGTGGCGGGCCTTGGCGGACAAGGATCAAGTGGCCCCGGCGGAATTGGAAAAGAAGGAAAACTTGGTGAAGCGTCTGGAGGCCCAGTGGGAACACGAGAAAATCGGGCGGGAGGAAACGGAAGAGAATTTCGACTTGCGGGAGGCGGAGCTTCGAGAGTCCCTGCGCAAACTCACCGTCCGCAGTCCCATCGATGGCGTAATGACCTATTCGCTCGTGGCGCCGGGCGACATGGTTTTTACCAGTGGGAATCTCGGGCAGGTGATTTCCAAGGAGCGTTTGGTGGAGGTCTTGTTGAACGAAGAGGATTTTGCGGGCGTCCGTGAGGGATTGGAGGTGGCGGTCTCCTTGCTTTCTCACGGCGGCGCCATCTTCGAGGGCAAGGTCTCCAGGCTTTCCGCCACCGTTGATGCGGCATCTGGGCGGCGGAAGCTCTACGTGGACTTGGAGGGGGGCAACGAGCGCTTCGCCCCCGGCAGTTCGGGCCGGGCGGAAATCATTCGGACGGTTAAGAAGGACGCGCTTGTGATTCCCCGCAAGGCCCTCATGGGGAACGCGGTGTTTGTGGTGAAGGACGGGGTGGCCCGGGCCCGGGAGGTGAAGGTGGGAGCCCGCAATTTGTTGACGGCGGAAATTCTCGAAGGACTGGAGGAGGGGGAGAGGGTCATCGTTGAGACCCCACAGGAATTTCGCGACGGGCAGAAGGTTAAGCCCGTCGTCGTGAGCGGCTCGTGAGCCTCACTTTTCAAGTCGCGGTCCGTTACGTGTTGGCTCGCAAGCGTGCCATGGCGATGAGCTTGGCGGGCATCGTGTTCGGAGTGGCCTTCTTCGTGGTGACGCAGGCCCAGACTTCCGGGTTCGAAGCTTTCTTCATCCGCACGATACTCGGCACCAACGGTTCGATTCGCGTGTCCGACCGTTTCCAGGACATAGAGGGGACGGTGACAAAGGTGGACGAGGACGGCAGCGCCCGTTTCATTTTTCGCTCCCGCGAGGGCGCCCGCTACGTGGAGGGGGTGGAGTACCCCGACCTCGCCCGCGAAGCCTTGGCCTCTTTCGAGGGCGTCTCGGGAATCTCCGAAATCCTCGAGGGAGCGGGCGTGCTGGACACCGGTTCCCGTTCCCATCCCGTTCGCCTGCACGGGATTCGGGCTCGGGACCACGTCATGGTGTCCTCCTTGGAAGAGCAGGTGATTCGCGGAAGCATGAAGGCTTTTCGAGACGATCGGCTCGGCGTGCTCGTGGGCAACCGCATCGCGGAAAGGCTGCGTCTGGAGCCGGGGGAGCGGGTGATTCTTGGCGGAGCCCACGAAAACCTGAACCTGCGGGTGGCCGGTATCTTCGAGACTGGTGTGAGCCAAATCGACAAGAACCGCATTTACCTAGACCTCTCCGCAGCCCGTTCCTTCCTCCGCAAGCCTCACGGCGGCTCCGTCTTTCAGGTCGGTTTGCGCGAGCCCGGGCGAGCCCCCGAAGTCGCCGCCCAGATGCAGCACGCCTTGAGCCACCGGGTGGTCAGTTGGCAGGAGCGGGAAAAGGTGTGGCTGGACGTCTTCAAGGCCCTTCGGGTGTCCTCGGCCATCACTGTTTCTACGATCATTCTCTTGTCGGGCTTGGGCATGTTCAACGTATTTTCCATCATGGTGATGGAGAAGACTCGTGATATCGCCATTCTCCGCTCCATGGGTTTCACGCCCGCGGAGGTAGCCCGCGTCTTCCTTTGGCAAGGGGCCTTGGTGCTGGTGGCGGGGACGGCCATCGGTTGCCTCGTTGCGGCGCTCGCGACCTACGGTATTTCCAAGATTCCCCTGCGCATACGTGGCATCTTTTCGACGGACCACTTCGTGGTGAACTGGGACTCCGCCCATTACTTGTGGGCGGTCCTCATTGCCACGGTCGTGGTGGCCGTGGCCAGTTGGATTCCCGCACGCCGGGCCGCCAGGGTGGAGCCCGCAAAGATTATTCGCGAAACCTTGTGATGAAGATCTCCTCCCAAGACGACGTCCCCATCCTCAAGGTGGAAGACTTGGAGCATTGTTTCGGCGAGGAAGACAACCGCGTACACGCCTTGCGTGGCGTTTCCTTCGAGGCCCGGGCGGGAGAGGTGACGGCCATCGTGGGGCCTTCAGGTTGCGGGAAGAGCACCATGCTTTACCTGCTCGGCTTGCTGGACAGGCCGGATGCGGGCGAAATTCACCTCGCGGGCAAACCCGTGGCCCGAGCCGACGACGCTCTCCGCACCGCCCTTCGCAACCAGAGTATCGGCTTCATTTTTCAGTTCCATTTCCTCATCAAGGAGTTCACCGCTCGTG
>CAXGVD010000177.1:0-5760 GCA_964012695.1 uncultured Opitutia bacterium | reverse complement strand
AAGGAAGTAGCCTGCTTGCTCTAGGGAAAGGGCTGGGCGCAGACCTTGAAAAACCTCGATCACCTCGGGGGCGGGACGCTCGGCACAGGTGAGGATGAGGTTGAGATTTTCGTAGCGGAATCCGGTGGCGTTTGAGTCCGCGGCGGTTTCGCGGCGCAGCTTGCGAAAGCGCCCGGCGGATTCGGGGGTGGAGAGGTCGTAGGCTAGGACCCGGTATTGCTTCTCGCCGATGCGAAAGCGAACGCTCTCCTTCAGGTCCCGTTCCTTTTCGAGGGAGAAGCGGTCGGATGAGTTTTCGTCGAGTCGTTTGGGTTCGAGGACTTCGGTTTCCAAGGCTGCAAGGAAATCCTCGGGGTCTAGCGAGCTCGGAGCGGGTTCACTGCAACCTGCGACGAGCAGGAGGCACCAGGAAGCTAGCCATAAGGCGCGAGCCGAAGCGGAAGGTAGTCGTGTCATACGTAGGTCAAGGACTTGGACACTTCGTCGATTTGTTCGGCTGCGCCTAGCAGTTCGTCGAGGGGGTCCCAGTGCCCATTCAGGAGGCTGTCGCGGGCGCCGGAACGGATGTCGCAGGGTATGGTTTGGTCGCCAAACTTGATTTGAAGGGAGTTGAGGTCCACGGTTACTTCCAGCGTGGGGTCGGTCTCCACCGCGGCGGCCAACTTTTCGCGAGATTCCTTCTCCGTGGATACGCAGGGCATACCGAGGGCTGTTGAGTTGCCAAAGAAAATTTCAGCGAAGTTGCCCGCCACAACCGCCCGAAAGCCAGCTCGGTAGAGAGACTGCGGAGCGTGTTCACGAGAGCTACCGCAGCCGAAGTTGGCACCGGAAATGAGGATTGAGGCTTCCGCGAAACGGGGGTCGTTGAGATTGTGGTCGGTGGGGACGCCGCATTCGTCGTGGCGAACGTCGTGAAAAAGGTATTCGCCGAGACCGTCGAAGGTGACGTTTTTCATGAATCGGGCGGGGATGATGCGGTCGGTGTCTACGTCGTCGCCCAGGACTGGGACGGCCCGACCGGTGACTTGAGAAATTCTTGGGAGAGCCATGGAGAAGGTCGAAGGATGAAAGGAGAAGGCGGAATAATGAAGAGAGGAGCGTGGGTCAGGAGAAGACTTTGCGGGCGTCGCTAACTTGGCCGGTTACGGCGGCAGCGGCCACCATGACGGGGCTCATGAGCATGGTGCGGCCGGTGGGGCTGCCTTGCCTGCCCTTGAAGTTGCGGTTGCTGGAACTGGCGCAGAGTTGGTCGCCAACGAGTTTGTCAGGGTTCATGGCGAGACACATGGAGCAACCAGCGGAGCGCCACTCGAAGCCTGCTTCCTCGAACACCCTGTCCAGGCCTTTTTCTTCGGCGATTTTGCCGACGATTTGAGACCCCGGCACGACGATGGCCTTGACTCCTTCCTTGACCTTGTGACCGGGGAGGCGGGAGGCCACTTCCTCCAAGTCGGAGAGGCGTCCGTTGGTGCAGGAACCGATGAAGGCTACGTCTACCTCCGTGCCCTGGACGGGAGAGCCCGCTTCCAGCTTCATATAGGCGAGGGCTTCCACCACGCCCTCCTTCTCCGCTTCGGGGACATCGGCGGGGGTAGGTACGTTCTCGCTAATGGCGACGGCTTGCCCGGGGTTGATTCCCCAGGTGACCGTGGGTTCCACCTCGTCGGCGTTCACGGTGACAATGTCGTCGTAGTCGCAACCAGAATCCGAGGCGTATGCACGCCAGCGTTCCACAGCGGCCTCCCAGCCCTCTCCCGAGGGAGAATATGGACGGCCCCTGAGGTAATCGAAGGTTTTGGCGTCTGGGTTGACATAGCCGACGCGCGCGCCTCCCTCAATGGACATGTTACAGGCAGTCATGCGCTCCTCCATGGAGAAAGAGTCGAAGACGGAGCCGCCGTACTCGTAGGCGTAGCCAGTGCCGCCGTTCACCCCTAGAATGCGGATAAGGTGCAGAATGACATCCTTTGCGTACACGCCAGGCCCAAGCTCGCCCTCCACGTTGATGCGGCGGACCTTGAGTTTGCCGAGGGACATGGTCTGGGTGGCGAGAAGGTCCCGCACCTGGCTGGTACCAACTCCAAAGGCGATGGCCCCGAAGGCGCCGTGGGTGGAGGTGTGGGAGTCTCCGCAGGCGATGGTCATGCCCGGTTGAGTCAAGCCTTGTTCCGGGCCGACGACGTGGACTATGCCTTGCTTGCCCGTGTCCACGTCGAAGAAGGTAAGACCGAAATCTGCGCAGTTCTGACGGAGTTCCTTGATCATTGCATCCGCGAGCGGGTCGGAATAGGGCTCGGCGGCTTCGTCGGTGGGGACTATGTGGTCCACGGTAGCGAAGGTGCGCTCGGGGAAGCGGACGGGCAGCTCCTTTTCCCGCAACATGCCGAAGGCTTGAGGGCTGGTCACTTCATGAATGAGGTGTCGCCCGATGAACAATTGGGTTTGGCCGTTCGTCAATTCGCGGACGGAGTGGGCTTCCCAGACTTTTTCAAAGAGGTTGCGAGCTTTCATCGGAAAAGGCGGAGGATACTAGCTTTCCCGAAGAGGCGGGCAAGGCTATTGGAACTCCGCACATAATCCGAGCGAGATTGCCACGAGCTCATTCCAATGAAAGATCGCATTGAATTTATGCATGGCAATTGCCTCTGGATACATCCTCGTCTAAATTTCAAGACTGTGAGACACAGCTGAACAAAAAAGCGGGCTGTATACGTCGCCTTGGCAATCTTCATGACGCCTTTCGCAAAGGCGACTCCACCGTTTGGGGGCACGATTTTTCTCGATCCCGACATCATCACCGAATCCGACCCGACCACTTACCAAAAGCTCACCGATGCCGGTCTAGGCGAGCGAACCATGTACGACCGACGATCAGGCTGGGTTTATCTCAACGCCTTCTTGTTCAATGCAAGTTTCAGCGATGGGGCCGACATAGAGATTCAGGTGAATCCCGAGTTCGGCGACGGCGACGCGGCCCGGGCGGAAGCCCTCAAGTACGCGCCCGTCATCGGACGCTTGCCCAAGTGCCTGCGGGAGGACGTCGAGACCGTCTGGATTCACATGGGCAACAACCCCTTCGGCGGAGGGAACGACAACCTGTTGATTCACACCGGGCAAGCCGAGCAGTACTCGGCAGAAGGGATACTCGAGGAAACCCTCGTCCACGAGGCAGCCCATACCTCCCTTATTACGCAGTCCGCTATCGCTCCGACCGGATTACGCAGTCCCTTGCCGACGTCATTTCCAAAACCATCCCCAACCGCATCGCCTATTTCGACAAGCAGGAGCTCGATATGGGCGAGACTCCGCAACACTCTTGGAACCTCGCCGAGGATCATGGCGACGGATGGAAGAGCTTCGATTGGTTCGGTTATTACTTCGAGACCTACAACGGATGGATTTATCATGCGGACTTGGGATGGCTCCACAAGGCTGGCGCGACAACCGATTCCATTTGGCTATACTTCCCCGATCATGGCTGGATGTGGACGAAAAGGGAAATCTACCCTTTTCTATACGCCACCGATCCTTCGGGATGGCGCTACTACAAGAGAATCGAGGAAAAGCCCATGCTCTACGACTACGCCACAGCCTCTTGGACGCCCCTCCGATAAAGATCAACCCCGCCACCCATATCAATTGCGAGCAGGGACGCAGTCCCGACGCGGCAATCCGGCGGACGCATGTGACAGCCTCTTGAACGTTCTCCACGGAGCCTGTGTCATCTCGTCTGGATTGCTTCGCCACGATGTGGCTCGCAATGACAAAAGGTGACGGTACTGCTCGATATCAGAGAAAAGTCTACGAACTTACCTTTCATAGAATGGGAGAAAGGGCGTCGAAACTGTATGGAGGAATCGAGGTTTCGTCAGACTTCGAAACGAGGAACGCGGCCGGGGGCGGAGGCTTGGTAGGCGTTGCGGATTTTGAGGAGTTTGGCAGAGGCTTCCTTGGTGTCCTTGCTGTCCTTATCGGTCTTGGCCATGAGCTTGTCGAAGGCTTGGACGTTTCGTTCCTGAAGGGCGAGAATGCGGTCGATGCCTTCGTTGAGGGCTGGGTCCTGGCGGGGGTCTCCGGGGTAGTCCTCCTTGGCTTGGATGAGGCAGGCGAGGGTTTCGTCCTTCTGCGCGAGGAAGGTTTCGAGTTGATCAGGGTCGGCTCCGACGATGCTTTGGGTTTCCGCGTGAAGGCAGGTCTCGAAGGCCTCGATGGCGGACGTCAGGGCTTGTTCCTCGGGAGTCATACCGAGGGTGGCGTTCGAAAGGAGCGGAAACGGCGACCCAACGCCCTAGGCTTGGAGCGAGAGGGAGCCGGGTTCGCCGGATACGTCGTTTTCGGGGTTCTGGGCAAGCATCTCGGACCAGGCTTCACGAAGTTCGTTGATGACCTTTTCGGATTCGTCTATCGGTCCTACCTCCTTCTTTAGGTTGGCTTGCTGGAGGTTGTGGAGACAGTAGTCGTAAAGGCGATATAGGGTGCCGGGGAGGTCGCCGGGGACGGACATGTCGAGAGAGGACTGGAGCTCGGTGACGATGTTCTGGGCCCTGATAAGGTTGTTGTTGATGTCCTCGTTGCGCTTGGTGAAGTCTTCTTCGTCGAAGGCGCGTTTAGCGGCGGTCATGAAGCGCAGGGCGCCGTCGAAGAGCATGAGTACGAGCCTTCCGGGGCTGGCCGTTCGAATGGACTGAGCCTTGTAGGAACGGGCGATTTTGTCGTACTGCATGAAAAAAAGAATTTCGCGTAGCGGGCGGAGCCTCCGCTAAGGATCAGGAGAAGTCCTCGTGGTCGAGGAGTTTTTCCGAAAGCTTGTCTAAGATGTCGTCGCTCGGCCAATTAGGGTCAGAGATGAGGGCTTTGCCACGTTCGACTGCTTCGGGGCGTACATCGGATTCACCGACAGCATCCACTTTGGCGGCAAGGGCGGAGACGTCAGTGAGGTTCGCGGCGGAATCGGCGGCATTGGAAGCGGCGGAGGCTCCCTTGGTGGCAGGGGCAACAACCGCCCTTTTGACATTGGCGAGTGGCGTATCCCTGTCGATGGAGATGGAATCCATGTAGCTAATACTCCTTACTACTTGATTAGTCAGTCCTTACGATGCACCGGCGGGGGCGTGATGGCAACCTTTTTGTAGGCGATGAAATCATCTCTCGGGCAGGGTGGAAAAGGTGGTTGCGGCGACGTACTTGGCGAAGGCCCGGGGCGAGGAGAGGACGCTTCCGCCGGTGCGGCCGGAGAGGTTGTGCACTTGGGATTCTCGCTGGAAGAGATTGGCCGAGTTTTGGATTTCGGCCCTAGCGGAGTCGAAGGTTTCGTCGATGGCCCAGAGGAAGTCGGCGCTTCTGAGGTCCACGAGTTTAGCACGCACGCCGAGCGCGAGGGGTCGGTAGGGCCGATAGGCGTGCAGGTCCACGAAGAGGACGCCGTTTGCTCCAGTGGCGGCGGCGATTGTGGGGAGAAAGTTTTCGGGCAGTTCCTCGGCGGAGTACACTCGGGAGGTTCCGAAGAGGGCCTTCATTTTGGCAGGTGTCACGACGACGGTCTCGAAAAGGCGCTGGCCAGCCAGTTCCTGCTGGAAGGTTTCGTCCGCGTATTGGAGGAGGGCCGAGTCTTGATCCGAGTAATGACAGGGAAGTACGGCGACGCGAGTCAGGTAGGCGGGCAGGCGTTCCGTGGGGTAGAGGTTGGAGGGAGTGAATGGTTCGTGCTCGCGAATGATTTTCTCCTGTTCAAACCTTCGGCAAGAGCTGAAGAGGAGCGAA
>CAXGVD010000176.1:0-5761 GCA_964012695.1 uncultured Opitutia bacterium | reverse complement strand
GGCTTCACCCGCAGTTTGCCGCCTTCGCGTTTTTCGGACAAGCGGTCGTTCCAAATACCTTCACGAACCTTGGCTTTTTCTCGAACTATGGCGTAGTAGGTCTTTTGCGTATCTCGTCGGGAGAAGGCTTCTCGTAGGGTTTCGGCGAGTGACGGATCCGTACAGGCCAAAAGGACTCCGGAGGTGGGTGAGTCCAGCCTGTGTACTAGGTAAAGGTGGCGGTGGTGTCCGTTGTCGTCCGTCCAGAGGTAGCGTTCGGCGTCGGCGTCGTATTCGGCCCGTAGGAGGGGGCGAGTACCGCGTTCATTCTTGCGATTGGGGTGGGTGCGAACGCCTGCGGGTTTGTCTAGGGCTACGAGGCCGGCGGGGTGGACTTCGAGGACTTTGGCCTCCCGATCTAGAGGGAGGGAGTCGCAAGCCGGGGGGAGGGCGTCGCGGCTCATCAGCGGTAAAGGAAATTGATGGTGACCTCGTCGGTAGAGCCAAAGTCGTTGATCATCTTGTCGGACCACTCACCGAAGGGTGATCGGGATGCGATGGCTTGGCGGCAGAGGTCGGCGGGCACGCTTTCTCCATAGCTGTCGAGGCGGCGGAGGTTGCGGATTCTGCCGTCGGCCCCGAGGGTGAATCGCAGGGTGATTTTCGGAGGGAGGCGGTCCCGCCTCAGGTATGAGCGCGAGCCTTGGGCGAGTTGACTCCATTGGTCCTCGATAGCCCGGAGCATTTCCTGAACATAGGCCCCGTAGGGGTGTAGGCGGCACTCGATGGCGACTTTTCCGACGCGCGGAGCGAGAGCCTCCGATGTGAGCAAGGGACCGCGCACGAGGTCTGACCCGAGTCTTGGACGCGGACGAGGTTTGGTAGAGGGTGGTTTGGGGGAGGTCGGGGCGAGAGATTGAGCCGCGAGGAGTTGGTCCTCTGTGAGCAGGAGGGCGGGGCGTTTGGGTTCGGCATCCTCGCCAGGTTTCTCCACTTTCTTCACTGCGGTTCCGTCGTCGTTTTTCACCTCATCGAAGTCCTTGGGAGACTCGGGGGCGTCGGCTTTTTCTTCGTCCTTCCCGACGGGCGTTGCCCGTTCGAGTTCTGCGGTTGCGCCCGGAGGTAAGAGGGAGATGGGTTCGGGTTGTCCTTGTTCGGCGTCGGGGACGATTTTTACGGAGGGATGCTTTTCACCCTGAATTGCAGGGGTGTCTTCGTCGGCTTCGGGGGCGGCCTCTTCGGGCTGGGCGGCCTGTTGGTCGCGGAATGAAAAGTTGTCAGTGTCGTCGGGCGGGTTGGAGGGGACTTCCGGATTGGCCTCGACGAAGCGGGGTCGTAAGGGGTTGGGAACCTCGACGGGCTCCCAAAAGATCGTGGTCCAGAGGGCGCTTTCGGGTGGAGGAGATGGGACATAGCGGGCCTCGTCGGGAAGGATTCGGGCGAGCAGGTCGGGGGCGAAAACGCAGGCGGCGGTGGCGGCGGCTAAGCCGAAGAGGAGGGCGACGGGGTCGAGCCCCTTGACGCTGGGTACCGATTTTCCCGAGCTCACGATGAGAGAGAATTTTAGGCCGTCCTCCCTAAATGGCAACGACTTTACACGTCGCAGACTCGGGCGGCGTGGCGCAGAGCGAGATCCTTATCCTTCCACGTGGGGATGAATTCTTGGGCGACGTAGCCGTCGTAGTCGGTTTCAAGAATGGCCCGCATTACGGCAGGGTAGTTGATTTCCTGCGTGTCGTCCAGTTCGGCCCGTCCGGGGTTTCCGGCGGTGTGGTAGTGACCGATGACGTCCTTGTAGTCGCGTATGCGGCGTATTACGTCTCCGTTCATAATTTGGACGTGGTAGACGTCGAAGAGGAGCTTGAAGGAGGGGGAGTCAATTTTTCGTATCATGCGGACGCAGTGGTCCACGTCGTCGCCGAAGTAGCCGGGGTGGCCTTTCATGGGGTGGGAGTCGTCGCGGGTGTTAAGGTGTTCAAGGCAGAGGGTGACGCCTTTCTTTTCGGCAAGGGGCAGGACTTTCTTCCAGAGGGCGACGCAGTTTTTCTCCGCCTGCTCCGCGTCCATGCCATTTGGGGTCATGCCCGTGAAGGTGATGACCCGCTTGTAGCCGGCATCGACGCAAAGCTCGATGGCCTCGCTGAGCTTCGCTGCGCACTCGGTGTGATTGGCGGGGTCGGCGGGGCCCTTTTTGAAGCCGTGGCTGCCGACGAGGGAGACGTCCAACCCGAGTTTGCGTAGGAGCGGGTAGTGCTGGCGGGAGACGCCTTCCATGGCCACGAGTCCGATTTCCTTGCTTAAGCGGGCCAGTTCGGGGGTGGGCATTGGGTTGAAAGTCCAGCCCATGATGGACTGTTTGATACGGCCGTTGCGGATGCGGAACTTGGGGTCGGTTTGCTTTTGGGCGAGCAGTGCGGAGTCGACGGAGGGCGCGGCGTCTAAGCCAAGTCCGGCGCCGGCCAGACCTGCGACGGCAGGAGCGGTGGCGGTGTTCTTGAGGAGGGAGCGGCGACTGATCTTGTTCATGGACTTGCTTTTTTGTTCGGGTGGTTCTTGGGCGGGCTGAGCGGGGGTAGGGCGGGGCGTCTTGGGTCAGCGCCAGTCGTTGGCCCAATTGGCGGTTTCGTAGTGGGAGCGTATGCGCCACTCGCGGAGGTTGTCTAGGAGGGCGCGTTTGGTGGAGTCGTGGGCTGGGTCGTCCCAGAGGTTACGAGTTTCGCCGGGGTCCGCCCGAAGGTCGAAGAGTTGGCCGAAGGGTTCGTCCATGAAGTGAATGAGTTTCCAGTCCTTGCTTCGGACCATGGTCATGAACTCGGAGTCGGTGAAGATGAGGTCCTTGGCCTGCTCGGCGTAAACGTATTCGCGGCCTTGCCAGGTTTCGTCACCTTCGAGGGCGGGGAGGAGGCTTAGCGCCTGCATGGTGGCGGGCTTTTCCGCTCCCGCGAGCTCGAGAATGGCTGGGCCGAGGTCCATGAGTTGCACGAGGTCGTCCACTTGGCGGCCGCCGGGGAAGCGTCCGGGCGCCCAGGCGAGGAGGGGCACGCGGGTGACTTGATCGTACATGGTCCACTTTTGGCTGTGGCCGTGGTCGGTGAGGCAGTCTCCGTGGTCGCTGGAGAAGAAGACTACGGTGTCGTCCAAGACGCCCTTGCGTTCGAGAGCCTGGAGAATTTCACCCACCTTTTCGTCGATCATGGTGACATTGGCGAGGTAGTGTGCGCGTTGGTTCCGGCGTTGTTCCTCGGTAGGATCGAGGGAGTGAACAACGGAGTCGTGGTCGATTTCGACGTTGTGGACGCGCATGCCCTTGAGTGGTGGTGGTTGGGCGTCGAGGTCTTCGGGTAGGACTGGGTCTAGGGGTATTTCGCGGTCCTTGTAGAGCTCGAGACAGCGGGGCACGGGGTCGTAGGGCGGGTGGGGGCCTGGGAAGCCAACTTCGAGAAAGAAGGGTTTGTCGCCATCGTACTCGTCCAGCCAGTGAATGGCCCTGTCGGCAACGAAGACGTCGGAGTGTGTGTCCTCAGGAAGGTCCCAGGTGAAAGCGCCGAGGCGGCTTCGGTAGTCCTCCCGTTTTCGGTAGAGGACGCGCCGTTGTTTCTCGAAGCCTCGCTCCTCGACATGTTTTTCCCAGTCGTCCTTGAACTCGGCCCCTTCGAGGAAGCGGTCCTTGTTTTCGACAACATAGCGCTCGTGAAAGCCGCAGGGAGTGGTGAAAGGCCAAGTGTGCATCTTGCCGACGTTCACGCAGTGGTAGCTTGCGTCAGCGAGGTTTTCGATCCAGCTGCGGGTCCAGTTGTCCGCGTTCTTTAGGATTCCCGTGACGTGTGCGTACTGCCCTGTGAAGAGGCTGGCCCGGGAAGGAGCACACGAGGCGGCGGTGACGTGGCACTGAGAGAATGACACGCCTTCATTAACCAACCTATCCAGGTTCGGCGTGATGGCGTGGGGGTGGCCGAGTGCGGCGATAGTGTCGTAGCGTTGCTGGTCGGTGAAGAGGAAGAGTATGTTTGGACGTGTGGCGGACATGTTTTAGCCGGGTGCGTTCAGGAAAAGTATTTGCGGAAGGACTCGATGGTTTGGCGGGCGGCTTCCTCGGGATTCGGCCAGTCGAAGGCTTCGGCTGAAATGCATCCTGTGTATCCGATTTCCTTAAGTGCGGCGGCGATGGGGGCCACGTCGGTGTGACCGCATCCCACAGGACGTCGATTGCTGTCAGCAAAATGGAAGTGTCCGAGGTGGCGGGCGCCTTCGCGGAGGGCTGCTGCTGTGTCCGCTTCCTCTATGTTCATGTGGAACATGTCGGCGAGGAGAGCGACCCCGTTCGTATGGAGGCCGTCGAGGAATTTGGCGGCCTCGTTGAAGCGGTTGAAGAGGTTGGTCTCGTAGCGGTTGAGAGGCTCGTAAATGAGTTTCACGCCGGCTGAGGCGGCGGTTTCGCCCAGTTCCTCCAAGGCTTCGGCGAGCCATGCGAGAGCTTGTTCGCGGGAAACCTCTCCGCCGTGAGTCCCTTGCATCGAGCCGATTATTGCAGGGGCGTCGAACTCGGCCCCGAAGGCAATCATATCGTCCACGAAGGCTCGGGCTTGGGCGCGCGTTTCGGGGGCGGGGTCGGTGAGGGTGAGGCCGCGGACGACCTTGCCCGCTCCCGTGCCGACAGCTCCGAGGCTCAGGCCGACTTCCTCCAAGACGGACTTCAGTTCCCCGGGGGCACCGGCGGAGGGACCTTCGGTGAAGAGTTCAACGGCCTCGAAGCCGAGTTCGGCTGCCTTGCGGCAGGAGGAGGAAAGGTCGTCCCAAAGGATCCACGGGCCACCCCGCAGGCTGGGGACTAACGAAATCGTTACGCATGCTTTCATCGAAAAAGAAAGAAAAGCCTATCGATTACGAGAAAAGCCGAAAGGTTCCGAGAAGAAAGCAACAGACGAGGCAGGTTATACCGAGGCGGGGTAAGTGGGAAGTGGCGTATGGGAGGAACGCCCAGGGGCGGGCCTCAGGCTTCGCCTGGATCGGTTACTAAGCCTTTGGCGGGAGCGTTCGGAGTTTTTGGGGCGACGGGGCGTTGCAATTCGCGTATCATTTGCTCCTGTTGCTGGCGTTTCATACGACGCTCTAGAAAGAGGCGTCGCAGACGGTCTTGGTCTCCGGGGAAGGTACCGAGGTTGTTCGGGTCGATGGGGGCTGCGGGGGGGGCATCGGGGGTGGTGAAGGGATCGGCTTGGATGGGAGTGACGGGAGCGGGGGCGGGAGCTTGGCCGGGGACGCCCGGTTGAAAGGGGGGGGCAGGCTGGCCAGGAACGAAAGGTTGAACTTGGGGTTGAACAGGGGTCGGTGTAAAAGGCGCTGCAGGGGTTGCGGGTGTTCCTGGAACGGCGACGGGGGGCTGTAGGCCGGGAACTCCAGGATTGGGCTGGGCGGCGAAGGGGTCGTTGAAACCGGGGGCGAGTTGTCCGGGAGCGCCGATACCTGGAGCGAAGGGCGAATTGTTCAAGGCGGGTGGGGGAGGTGTGAGCAATGGGCCAACTCCTTGGCCCGGCACGGGGGTGTACTTCGGCGCGAAGGGGTCAGCCACGCCAGCGAAGGGATCGCGGAAGGTGGGTTGGCGCGGAACTGGGTTGAAGGTCATGCCGCTTGTATCAGTGGAAACGCCGCCGATTCCGCCCGGGCCGAACCTAGGACCGGGCCGTTTGTAGCGTGGGTCGTGCGGATTGGCCACCCAGAGGTAGGGGTTGTCCGGGGAGGGTATGTAGCCCTTACTTAGCATGTAGGAAACCGCTCCTCCGCG
>CAXGVD010000175.1:0-5810 GCA_964012695.1 uncultured Opitutia bacterium | reverse complement strand
CTCGGTAACGACGCGGACGCCGCCACCGAATACTTCATCAACACCGGATACGCCCTCGGCGACCAATACGTTGATCCCGTCGCCGCCTCTGCAGGCGACAAACTCCCCGCCACCCTCACCCTCGACCAAGCCATTCAAACCTTTGACCCCGTAACCTACCTCGACGCCAACCCCGACCTCTCCACCATCCTCGGAGACAACTTCGACGACGCCGAACAACACTTCATCGAACACGGGTACGCCCAAGGACGCGAATTCCGCCCCACCACCCAAAGGGACGACAACGCCACACCCACCCTCCCAAAACGTACGCTGGACCAAGCCGTCAAAGGCTTCGACCCCGACCTCTACCTAGCCCTCAACCCCGACCTCAAGGCCTCTATCGGTTCCAATCCCGAAGAACTCAAGACGCATTACGTCAAATGGGGGCACGCCGCCGGCCGCCCCACCCAACCCGAAGACCTGCCTAGCAAACCCGACTCGGGCGGCGGAGTCTCCACCCCCGGCCTACTCACCCTCGCCCTCTCCGCCTTCCCCGAAGGATCCGGTTCCGTAAACGGGGCAGGCTCCTTCGCCCAAGGCTCTACCCGTTCCATCGAGGCCAGCCCCGGCCCTGGCTACGTCTTCCAAGAATGGCGCGGCGAAGGCGTCGCCTCCCCCAACTCCGCCAAGACAACCGTGACCCTCGACGCAAACCGTACACTCTATGCCATCTTCAACCATGTCGGAACCGGCCTTCCCCCCGCCCGCATCCCTGGTTCCACCTACGCAGGCTGGAACTGGTGGACCAGCTCATGGTTCGGCACCTACTGGCGTCAAGACAACGTGCAGTGGGTGCATCACGACATCCTTGGCTGGCTCTACCTCGTCCCGCACTCCGAAGAATCCATCTGGTTGTGGAGCGAGCTGCTCGGCGGTTGGCACTGGACCAACAAGAGCGCCTTCCCCTTCCTCTACGATTACCAAACCTCCACTTGGCTCTGGTTCAACAAAGACGCCTCCACCTCCGCAGCCCGGCTCTTCTTCCGTTACCAAACCGGCAACTCCAACGGAGCTTGGGAGCGTAAGTAAGGCTGGAAGCCGAAGGCCCCCGATATTGCTACGCCAAGGCCTTGGGCCTTGTCTCGGAAGGAGTACTAGAAAGAGTTTCAAGTCTTCAGGAGTTTTCGCTATTCACTTCAAACTTTGAATCTTCTGCGCCTCCGCTCGATACTTGAGGACTTCCATCGGTCTCAAGAGCTTGCTTGTCGGATTCCTTCCATTCGGCACCCCATATCAGGCTACATGAAACTTCGGAGGACACGATGAAAGCCGCTGCTTATAGAAGTATTTCCTCTTGATCGACAAAGCCCTACAGATCCCCATTCGGCCTCGATTAATTGGCCAAGACGCTGAGTCCGTCCCGAAGATTCGTCGTGGCGGAAGGGCATAAGCAATTGACCCCACCCTGTAGGAGGTCTGCCCGGAATTGCCCGAAGTAGCATATCTGACTCCCCTCCAAACTCCAACAGAATCAGTCGCCGCTGAAACCCTCCGATCAGACGCTGCCTTCGGCAATCATTGCGTAAGCCGTATTATTGGGTCCGGCAGCATGGTGAGGTAAAAGCGGGCAATTCGGAGCTTTTTGGGGTTAAAATAGAATCCATAAGGCGTTGGACAACGGATTGAGTTTGGGGGCCATTTTCTCTCAAGAGGATCCTCCGACGGAACGGTCAAAGCCCTTAAAAGGTGACTCTATTCAGTGATATAATTAATATAATTAATCCATGGATACTTTTCATTATATTAAATTCTTGATGCGTAAGAAAAGTAGAAGAAATAATGCCTTGAAAGTAGTTGGCGCGGTTTAAGCATTAGGCGAATACATCGGTTCGGTCGGAACCAAAACCGATCGAAAACTAAACCAAAAAATAATGAAAAAAAACTTTTTATCTTTGGCAAGCCTGCTTGCCGTTTTGAACGCTAAGGCAATCGAGAACCAACGCGAGGTGAGCAGCGTCGAACTATCCAGTTTCGCCCAGGCTCAGAAAAATCTCAAGGCCACGGATTTATCACAGATGAAAATCAACTTGGATTTCGAAAAGGGCCCGGCATCCGCATCGGTTGATTTCGATGTCTACGACAGCTCCGTCGACACCCTTTGGCGGGAGGGATTACATTTCTTCAGGGCTTGCCTCTTTACCTTACAGGGCTCAAGGCCAGAGCTATCGGATGAAGTCCCCTCGGGACAAAAGGCAGGCAAAATCACCAGTCCGCTTTTCCGCCTTACCGCCCACCAGCCTTGTCCAAAGCAAAGATTGCGACAATCCAACTTCTCGGGCACGCAAACGCCAGGCCCCGATATGCACAAATATTGCGTACAACGGCGCCGAAGCGGGCCGCTTCCCGTGATTTCCCTAGTTAGAAGGGTTCTTCGCTTGGAGGTAGGTGAGGACTCCCGTGGAGTGATTACGGACGATAAGGATACCACTGCCCGCTTCTATAGTAGTGCCGTCCTGCGAGGCTCCGGCGGCGCCTTCCTTTCTCCAGCCGCCTCCGGCGATCACCACTTGCGGAGCCGAATTGTAGCCACTGCCCCCGGAAGTCACGGTGATGCCCGTTACGGCCGATCCGGAGACGGTGGCGGTGCCTTCTCCTCCGGATCCTCCACCGCCAACGAAATACACCTTGGCGTTGGCTCCGTAGCCGGCCCCTCCGGAACCCGTACTCCAAGTGGGAGTGGCGCCAGTGGCGTCGAAATTGACGTCGCGCCGCTTCTTGATGACAACATAGCCACTGCCGGATGCGGCGATCTCATACGAACCGATTAAGCCGGAGAGTACCTTGATGCCGCTGCCGGCGTTCACCTCGTTGCCGTCGATGTCCTCTTCCATGTCACCATTTTCATTGAGCTTCCGACCGCGGACATCGGAAAAAGTAATGGTGAGTCCTGCGGCGGGGGCTGTGCCGGAAATACTCACCTTCACGTACTCGGACTCGTTGTGGTCCACGCCCGCAGTGCCTCCGGAAGAGTCGCAGGTGGTAAGGCCGCTCACGGTACCAGAAGCCAAGGACACGTCGGAACTCGTGATCGCTCCTCCACCGCCTGAACCAGCCTTAGCCACCGCGGTAGCCACGGTGGTCACGCCGTCGTTTACTCCGGACTCGTACCAGTACTTGCTCCAAGTGCTTCCCTGTAGGAGATAGACGTTGTCTCCGTCTTCTCCATTGTTGGCGGTAGTTCCAGGCTTGAATTCACTGTTGCCCGATCCGATATCCGAGGAGTTGATCAACTCGGTCAAGAGAATGTCGGCCCCGAAAGGGTTGTTCATCACATACTGCTTGCCCGAAGCCGGCAGTTGCATCTGCTGGTCTGTGCTAACGACCCCTCCGTCAAAGGACAGGGCCAGGGCCGAGTTCGTTCGACGAGCCAAAATAAAGGCTTCGTCGGGGTAAACGACAGTATCGTTTTTGACTCCGCCAAAGGGATTTGTGCGGTCATACCAACCTTTAACAAAGCTACCTTGACCAGCAAAATGGAAATAGGGAACGTAAAAACCACGGGACAATGACCAAAGGTAAAGGAAATCTGCCGTGTATGGATTGCCAGAGGCAACAGAGGGAGTGTCCGTCCCGAACAGTTCGCCCAAGGTAGTACCGCGAACGATTTCCACCGTGTAGTCGGTTTTGAAAATGTTGGAGAGGGTTTCGTTATCTGGGTTGCTGACGGTGACGGTGGTGGCCGTATTGGCCGTGATGAGGAAGCTGCGCCCGATTGCATCGGAACCGTTCTCGGTAAGCCGGATGAAGTGGGGGCCGCAGTTCACGGTAACTCCGGGGACGGTGGTTCCATAGCCGGAGCCGCCACTAACCAAGGTGACACCGGTGATCTTGCCGCCGGATACGGTGGCAGTGGCGGTGGCTACGTCTTCGCCTTCGGAGGGGTCTTCGATAGTGATGGTCGGAGGATTGGAATTGTCCAAACCCGAGGACTCGGTGTTGCTTGCGGAGAGCGGATTGCCCGCTTCGTCCGTGATGCCAGTAACGGCGCCGCCTGAAATGGCCGCCTTGAGGTGGGCTACGCCTGCGGCCAACACATTGGGAGTAAAGGGATTCTCAGTGTTTCCATCGGTGTCGGTGGTGGTCTCGAAGGTAAGCACGTTTCCGCTGATGCTGGCGACGGACCCGCTGTAAACAGGTTCGCCCGCAATACCTGCACTGGCAACCTTGTAGCTGGGTGACGACACGGTGCCTGCGTCCACGGTGATACTTACCGTGCCGTTGACTTGGGCGACCTCATCGGCCAAAGAGGCAAACGGTACGCCAGCTAAGAGCAGGCAGAGGAAGGTGATGGAAAATGGGCGATTAATATCTTTCTTCATGGCCATGAAGTGGTTCAGGTGGATTGAGCGGCTTTCCTCTTTTTAGCCGAATATCCCCAAATGTTACGTTTTTTTTTAGGGAATTTTCAAAGGAAAACTTCAGTTGCGACATAAGTAGCTTACAGTCAATGGATTAGAACTCAAAAAAGTTCACCTCTCGGAAGGGGCATTTGAGCCTAAAGTAAGTATCGCGCCCGCGCAAGAGGCTAAAGCGTTAGGGGCCCAGCTCCAGATTTCGGAGGGAAGCGGGGTCCGGTCGCGCAGGATCTCGGGCAGGAAAGTGAGTAACAGAAAGTAAAGAAGGGCCAGACCTAGGGCGAAGGCCGCGTTCACCATGGTTTCACGTCTACCCGTGCGAATGGCCAAGGGCATTGCGAGAATGCCTAGACAGAGGGGGGAGCAGCCCAAGGCCAAATTCTTGTGCAAAAGGGCAGCGGCCTCGGTCCGTTGCTCGGGCTCCTCGGCGTTGCGGGCGTGAGCGAGCAAAGCACGGAAGCCCATTCTCTTAATGCTCGCGGGAGGGGACGGGTTCCTGAGCGGCAACTCGATGACGTCCAAGGACTCTATGTAGAGGTATTCGGAACCTTGTTCCCGAGACGAAAGTGCTGTAGATGCCACACCTTCCAGGTCTATCCGACGCAATTCCAAGGCCAGAACGGATTGGTCGACCTTTCTGCGGACGATTCCGTCCCGAGCGAACAGTACGGCCACGAGGTCGCCCTTCTCGTTATGAAAGCTCAAGCGAAGATCCTTCCAATTCTCGCCGTCTATCGCGCCTGCGGAAAGCACGCACCGGGTAGCGGATGAGGCGAAAAGGGAGCGGAAGGTGGAGCCGTCGGCAGACGACTCGCCATCTTCGCCCACGAGGCTGCTTTCCTCCAGAGGCAAATCGAAAGTAAGCGAGCCGTCGCGTTTCAGAAACAAGTCCAGGCTGTTCAGGAGGATTTCGGCTTTTCCGTACTCGAAGGCGGCCCGACTTCGCGGAGCCCATTCCACCCCCATGCAGATACCAAAGACCGAAAATATCGAGGCGAGCAAGAGGACGGGAGCGGCAATCGCCCCCATCCCGAACCCCAGTGTCCGCATGGCGAGGATCTCCTTGTCAGCAGACAAACGGCCCAAGGCCAACAGGAGACCAACGACGAAGCCCAACGGCAAAGCATAGGAGGCCGCATAAGGAACAAGTAGTCCCGTCAGGGTGAAGAAGGTTTCGGGGGAGAGGAACAAGGCTTGGAGGAAATAATCGTCGTTACGGACGGCGTTGCCGTAAAAAAGGATGGAAACCAAGACGAGGAAGGCCCAGCAGGTGGACCGGGCCACTTCCCCGAGCAGGTATCGGAACAATAGTGGAGTGGCCCTCATCCGCCGTCAGTCACTCCCCGCCGACCTGCAAATCTCAGGGGCCAGGCGTTCCAAGTCCTCGGGGGAATCCACGCCCAAGGAACCTTC
>CAXGVD010000174.1:0-5824 GCA_964012695.1 uncultured Opitutia bacterium | reverse complement strand
AGAACCCCACGGTCTTGGATCAAGGCCACCTTGCAACCCATGCGGGCTGCCGAGATTGCCGCGCCCATTCCCGAATAACCTCCGCCAATGACGACCAAGTCGTATTTTTTTTCGAGAGGTTTTTCGGTAATGCTCAACATCTCACGGCGCCAATCGGACAAGATCCTGGAATCGTTGGGTGGGACCTCCTTATAAGTAGTTAGGTAAATCGCGTCGCATCGTCCGTTAAATCCAGTCAGGTCACGTAGAGCCAAAGTGTTCTTGCCACTTTTGAGACTGACTTTCCCTCCTCCTTGCCAATCCCACTTTGCTCCCTTGGTGCCAAAGGTGGTTTTTACCGGCGTGCCGTTGATGATGATTTGAAACTGGCCGGGTTGTCCCTTGGCTCCCCAACGGGCTACCCAGTCCTTGGTACGGGCAAATAGTTGATAGTTTCCACCTTCCTTGACCTGGATGGTGGTGGTCGCATCTTGAACGGGTGTTCCCAATCCATGTGCCAGAAGATAGGGCGAGCCCATTTCACGGATGAATTGAGTATCAAGCTTCCATCCGCCGTGATCCGAAAACGATTCGGTTTCGATGAGGATTCTATCTGCCTTCAGAAGCAAGCTAGGTGTGAGCGCGAGTAGTGAGGCGATTAGGGTTTTGTTCATTTTAAATATTAGTTCAATGAGGCATTAAAATTATCGGCTGCGTCCATCGTCTAAAATCTTTTGCAATTCATCGGTCATACGCTTGAAAATTTCGGGGTTTTGTTCCGCGACGTTTTTCTTTTCCCTTATGTCCTTGCTCAAGTCGAACAATGCGTAGCGGGGAGCAGGAGTGTTAGCGAGCTTGTCGGTTACCACGACGTTTCTCTTTCTCTTTGAGTCGTGGCGTTGGAGTTTCCAGTTGCCCACGCGATAGCCGTAGTTTCCTCCGCGGCCATTGTCCTGCTGAACGAGGTGTGAACGTCCCTTTGCTCCTTTCTTTCCAAGCAAAGCATTCATGACGTCGAGGCTGTCGAGGCAGGCATCCTCGGGTATGGAAACCTTGAGGTGATTGGCCAAGCTGGTCGCTAGGTCGATGGTGCAGACCATTTCGTCCGAAAGCCCAGGCTTGATGGTTCCTGGCCAATAGGTGATGAATGGAGTGCGCGTTCCGCCTTCGAGTACGCTGTACTTGCCACCGCTGTAGGAGCCGGCGGGTTTGTGGTCGCCCATTTTTTCTAGGGCTTCGTCCTTGTACCCGTCGTCCCCTACAGGTCCGTTGTCCGAGCAGAATATGATAAGCGTGTCTTTTTCCAGCCCTTCTTTTTTGAGATACTTCACGATTTCTCCAACGCACCAATCGAGCTGGACGATGACGTCACCACGGTAGCTCAACCCGGACTTTCCGCGAAAGCGTTCGTGTGGAATGCGCGGAACGTGCAAATCATGGGAAGCGAAGAAGAGGAAGAATGGGTGGTCCTTGTTTTTCCCAATCCACTCCTTTGATTTTTCAACCCACTTGTCGGCGAGGTCCTCGTCCCGAAAGCGGGCGGCATGACCGCCTGTGTAAAAACCAATTCGGCTAATTCCATTGTGAATAGTGGAGTTGTGCCCGTGGGACCAATCCATTTTCAGTGTGTGCCGGTGTGTAACTCCGGTCGGATGGTCGGGGCTTGGCTTTTTCTTTCCTACCCAAAGGGGGTCCTTGGGGTCGAGGTTAAGCACCCTGTGGTTCTCGACATATACCTGGGGAACACGGTCATTGGTGGTGGGTAGTAAAAAGCTGTAATCGAATCCGATCTCACGCGGTCCGGGCTTGAGTTCTTCATTCCACTGGGGACCAACACCGGGGCTTCCCAGTCCTAGATGCCATTTCCCAACCACTGCAGTTTTATACCCTGCTTGTTTGAGCATGTCGGGAAGGGTGTAAGTGTCCTCTGGGATGATCAGGGGCGAGCTGGGAGGTGCAATCCCGGTGTTCTTTCCACGAAAGGCGTAGGTTCCGGTCAGAAAGGAGTAGCGGGTCGGCGTGCAAGTGGAGGCCGAGCAGTAGCCGGAGGTGAAGCGAAGCCCCTCCTTGGCGAGGCGGTCGATATGGGGGGTCTTCAGGTTCTTGGGCTTGGCCCCGTAGCAACCGACGTCCCCGTACCCGAGGTCGTCCGCCATGATGACTATGACATTTGGTTTGACGGGAGCGGCGTAAAGAAAGGCAGTCGTGAGAGGGAGTCCAGCTAGGAACGTCAGGGAGAGAAGTTTTTGGGTCATGTCGGGTGTTTGGTTGAAATTGAAGTTAGCCGTCAATATAAAGTGATTTATTCAACGCTTCATGATGGCTTCGATTTCGTCCGCTTCGATGGGGGTATTCTCCATCAGGTTGATTGGGCCGTCCACGGTCACCACGATGTCGTCCTCTAGGCGCACGCCAAAGCCTTCCTCGGGTAAGTAAATGCCTGGTTCCACGGTGAGCACGTTGCCGGGGGCGAAGGGGATGGCACCGTCTCCGACATCGTGAACATCCAGCCCGAGTGGGTGACCTAGCCCGTGCATGAAGTACTTTTTGCAGGCGGGCTTTTCTTTGGTCTGCTTCTTTACGTCGGCGGGCTTGAGGAGCTTCAGCTTGAGGAGTTCCTCGGTGACATGTTCCTCCGCCTCTTGCTGCCACTCCCGGTGAAGCTTGCCGGGGACGGCTCCGGCGATCGAGGCTCGGAGGACTCGGAGGACGGCGTTGTACACCTGTTTCTGACGGCGAGTGAACTTGCCTGAGATGGGTATGGTGCGGGTGAGGTCAGCGTTGTAGTTGGCGTATGAGGAAGCGACATCCAGCAGGAGGAGCTGGCCCTTGCGGCAGGTTTGGTCGTTCTGGAGGTAGTGTAGGACGCAGTTGTTCTTGCCCGCCGCCACGATGGGCGAGTAGGCGAACTTGCCTCGGCGACGAATAAATTCTCGGGCCAGTTCCGCCTCGACCTCGTGCTCGGCTACGCCCGGCTTGACGAAACGGAGGACGCGGCGAAAGCCTTTCTCAGTGATGGATACGGCCTCCTTGAGCAAATTGATTTCTTCATGGCTCTTCACCACGCGAAGTTGATGAAGGAGAGGTGCGAGGCGGCGCAGGTCGTGAAGGGGGAAGTCGCGCTTACATCGGGCGACGAAGCGCAGGTCCCTTGTTTCCACCTCGTCGGGCGCCCTTTTGTGTTCGTTGGTGTTAAGGTAGGCTGCGCCCGCCTCGCACATGAGTATGCGGAAGAGGACGGGGAATTCAGAAAGCCACTGCACGTTTTTAATGCCCGAGGTTTTTTGCGCGTCCGGCTTGGTGTGCTTGTAGCCTTCCCAGATATGCAGATGCTCGTTCGGTTCTCGCAGGAAGAGAATTTCCCGGTGCTTGGGGTCGGCGGCGTCGGGGAAGAGTAACAGGATGCTTTCCTCTTGCTCGATGCCCGAGAGGTAGAACAGGTCCGAGTTCGGGTGCATGACGAGCGTGCCGTCTGCATTGGTCGGTAGCACGTCGTTGGCGTTGACGACGGCGAGGGACTTCGGCGCTAACAGCTTGGCGAGACGAGCTCGGTTGTCCTTGAACAGTTTTGGCCTGATGGGAAGGTGACGCATTACTCTGTTCCAATGATTGATTTTTTACTTGCAGGGGAAAAAAAACACTATCTCATAGCTCCCTATGAATAAATTGACAAGCTCCTCATTGATTTCTTTCTGCCTCATCTTTGCCAGTTGTGCAAAAAATGTTTCAGATGTAGTTGCTCCTCACGATAGAACCTTAGGTGTTTTTGAGCCTGCGCAAGACTATCTTGTTGATGTTCCCCTACAGTCTCGGATGGTTTCTGGGAACTCAAAGGGTACTGTTATATTGGGATTCATCACTCTTGGCGGAAGCGAGACTTCCGAAGGCGTTGCTTTGAGTTCACGTGGTGAAAGTACTTTGAACGGGGGCAGTACTGGTTCGGTTGGAGGAGGATCTGGAATTGCCGGTGCTGTAAGTGGGGCGATTGGTAGCGTTGGAGCGGTAATCGCTCCAGTCGCCAAATTAATTCCGGAATCTCCCAGAGAGAGGTTTAAAAAAGCAGCTTTGCGGAATGCTTGCGATCTAAATAGCTGTGATGTAGTGGGTTACCCCATGTACAATGTTGACGAAAAAAATTACTTTCTGTGGAAAAATTACAAAGTCAGCGTTAAAGGTTTTCCTGGAAACATAAAGGGGGTTGAAAATGTCGGTAGACAATACAGCCCAAACAAAGACACCTACTGGAGGAAGGGTGCACCTGCTTCTCGACCGTTTTCCTCAATCGAATCTAACGATCTCTCATACCCACGCTCTGAATATCAACAGACTTTAGATCGTATCGAGCGTAGGCTTGGAGGTTTGAGCTCGCAACTCGACGAACTTGATCAATCGGCTTCTTCCAGGACTCCCTCAAGTCAGCTTTAAGTCAATTTTTTCAGTTTGGTGACTCGTCCAGTGGCCACCCACTCGGCGACGTAGATGTCTCCGTTAGAGCCGAAGCATGCGTCGTGGGGGTGGACGAACTTGCCTTTGACCCAAGTTTCGCTCCTGCTACGGTTGACTCGTTTGTTCTTCACCACGCCTTCCAGATCCTCGCCAAGTCTGGCTACCACTTCGTTTTTGTGATTAACAAGGCTAACGCGGGCGTGTAGCTCGGGAACGAGCATGAGGTTTTTCCAAACGTCGAGGTTGGCGGGCATGCCGTAACCTTTGATGGTTTCGAGGTGTTTGCCCTCCATGTCTAAGAACTGGATCGTGTGGTGGGCGCGGTCGCAGACGGCTACTGAGGGGTTGCGGCCCTGGCGGCGGTCAATCCAGATACCGTGCGGAGTGGCGAACTTTCCCTCGCCCTTGCCGGGACCGCCGAACTTGGACTGCCAGTTGCCGTCTTTGTCGAAGCGGTGAATCCAGAAGGAGCCATAGCCGTCGGCTAGGAGGAATCCTCCGTCGTCGAGGAAGGCGAAGTTGGTGGGCATGAAGGCGTCGCGCCCCCAACGCTTTACGCGCACCTTATCTTCGTCCTTGCGGTACACGCCGCTGTCCATGGGGGCGTACTTCTCCCAGACGGTTTCGCCCTTGAGGGTGAGCTTGGCGAAGGCCTTTACATTCTGGTAACCGCAGACGTAGAGGAACTCCTCGCCGCCTTCTTCGCGCACCTCGATGCCGTGCCCGCCGCCTTGGAATTGGTTGCCGAAGGCCCGGATGAATTGGCCGTTCGGGTCGAAGGCAAAGATGGAGGGATGTTCTTTGAGGTTGGGCCGGCCTTCGTGGATGACGTAGAGGTTCCCGGCCTTGTCGAGGGCCACGTTGTGGGTGGTTTGCCAAGAGTATTTGGCGGGGAGCTTGGCCCAGTCGTGGTGGACCTCGAACTTGTGCTCGCCCGCTCCGATGACGAGTTGCTTGGCATCGGACTTTTGGGCGAGGAGCAGTGAGGGAGCAGCGAGGCCAGTACCTGCAGTGGTGGCGAGGAAGCGGCGGCGGGAGTGGATGGACGGCTTTTTCATGGCTTTGGCGGGTTCGGTCGAGTGGAGAATATATTTTTGTGGTGTTTTGCTGGTTCGGGCGAGCTAGAAAGAAGGCCCGCTTAGAATTAGCGGGCCTTCCTTGGGAAATCGAAGTGGCGGGAAAACGCTTACCTGCGTCGCTTAGAGCGATGCGGGCAACACTCTGGACCGCCGGGCCGTCCGCCCTTGCGGAGCATGGAGCGGATGAAGGGGGGCGGGCCCTGACGCTTGGGGCCGTCGAGTCGCGGACGGAAACCGCCCTTGCCGCCGCCGGGGCGAGCGTGTGGGGGCTTGTCGTGGCCACCTTTGCCGAATCGAGGTGAGCCGAAGGGGGGACGCGG
>CAXGVD010000173.1:0-5839 GCA_964012695.1 uncultured Opitutia bacterium | reverse complement strand
GGTTGGTTGCCGCCATCACCTTGCCCTCGAAGCGAATGGGTTTCACATCCCCCAAACGTTGGAAGCGCCGGGTTTGTAGGACCCGCAACAGCTTGACTTGGGCGTCCGGCTTGCTCTCCGTAATTTCGTCCAGAAACACGCATCCGTGGGGGCCGCAGGTCTCGAAATAGCCTTTGCGGTCCTGCAACGCACCCGTGAAGGCGCCTTTGGCATGGCCGAACAATTCCGACTCCAGCAAAGTTTCCGATAGGGCGGATAGGTTGATGGGGTGGAAGGAAGAGAGGAAGTCCGCGGAAAACTTTCCCGTGGTTTCCTCGTAGGGGATGAAGCGCGACAGCCCGATGGCTCGGGCAACCAATTCCTTCCCTGTGCCGGAGGGGCCGCTTATCAACGTTGTGATGTCTCCCATGCGTCCGTAGAGCGAACGTTGGTAGCGAGGCATATCGTGGGTGAAGATGCTTTCCCAAGTGCGTGCCCGCAACGCTTCCAAGGCGGGCGAGTCCCCCGCTATGGCGTCGAATACGTGAAAGAAGGCGCGTCTCGCCTGAAAGAAAACCGCGAAGAGGTGAGCGGGGGCGAAGCCTGGAGGAGCCAGGCCCTCATCCTCTGGGAAAAACCATTCGAAGCGTTTTCGAAAAGGCTGGAAGAGGTCGGAGTGCCGGCTCCGCTCGCCCTCGCGCTCGTGGGCCTTTTCGATGATGGTCACGAAGGCATCGCGGGCCTCGTCGAAGAGGGTGAGGAAGGCGAGGTCGCGGTACAGTTCGAAGTCCTTGGCCCGCAACTCCCCCTTTTTGCGCAGTGAGAGGGCCTTTGGGCGGGCCCGCTCGGATAACTTGGCCGCCAGTCCCAACTCGGCCAGGTTCGGGCTGAAGACGCGCCTTGGGGAATCGCCCGGGGCGGGGGGGCTCGGCTTGCGGTACCGGGTCCCCAGGATGTTGCGCTCCAAGTTACGCCTTTCCGGGGTGAAGGGGTTGCAGAACAGGAGTCCCGACAAATCCTCCGCCTGACGGCGTTCTCGTGAACTGAAAAGAGCGGGCATTGTGGTTGGTAGTTTGTGCGAATCGGAAGGGAGTGCAAGAGAAGACGTACGTTTTACGTCAGTTGATAAACTCATAACGTATACTCTTTGAAGAGTTGATTCGGACCCGTGAGAGCCAAGTGAGCCCTTAAAGCTTTAGGTACGAGAGGGTTGTGGGTATTTTTCAAGTTGGCGCGGAACGAGCGAAAAGAAGAATCATGAAACTCATTAACAAGCTGGACCCTCACTCCCGACTTTCACCCGAAGGTTGTGAAAGCTCCAAGCGATTGGCTCTTTTCTCCAACAAGATTCCTTCGCCCGTCAAAGCGAGGGAGGACGACGTTATGAAACAGGAAGGGAGGAAGGCTGAGTCTGATACCCTTGGTGAAGTTTGTCATCGCATGTTGGGAGCGAAGTGCCCGCCGTTTCTCGTCCGGGCGATTGGCCGTGCGATGGGTGTCCCCGGGGTGGACGCCCTTTATGCCGAAGCCTGCGGGAAAATCGAAACGGGTTCAAGAGGGACCGTGTTCGACCATCTTTTGGAGGTCCTCGAAGTGAACCTCCGAATACCCGATGAAGAGCTGAACCGGATTCCTGCCGAAGGCCCGCTTTTGGTGGTGGGGAACCACCCCTTCGGAGGTCTGGACGGTCTTCTGCTCGGTGCCCTTCTCGCCAAACGCCGGCGGGACTTTCGCCTTCTCGCCAACGCACTTCTTACCTGTTTCCCCGCCTTCCGTCCTTGGCTCTTTGAGGTTGAAGTGTTGGGCGAGAAAGGGTCGACGAAGCATAACGCGTCTTCCGCCAGGCGGGCCGCCCGTTGGCTCAAGGAAGGAGGGTGTCTAGTGACGTTTCCCGCCGGGGCGGTTTCTCATCTTCATTGGCGGACACGCAGGGTGGAGGACGCGGAGTGGAGTCCGCACATCGCTTCTCTCGCCCGCATGAGCGGTGCGCACGTGCTCCCCGTCCGCTTCGAAGGAGCGAACAGCCGGATGTTTCGAGTTCTGGGTTTGCTGAGTCCGCGTCTGCGAACCTTTTCGCTGGGGCGGGAGTTGCTGAACAAGCGCAGGTGTCGTCCCGAGGTCCTCATCGGAGAAACCATAAGTGTCGACAAGATGCGCTCGTTCCCTGATTCGGGTGCGGCCATCGGTTTCCTCCGGGCGACCGTGGACGCCATGAGGGTTCCGAAAAAGAGAGTATCCTCGCGGGAAGAAGGTGAAGCGGAAGCACTCGGATATAAGTTCGAGCCAGTGGTTGCCGGACCGTCGAGGGTCGAGTTGGCGGAAGAGGTCAGAGGCTTGAAGGAGGAAGCTTTGCTCGCCCGCAAAGGCAAGTTTTCCGTTTACGGCATTCGGGTCGAACAAGCTCCCAAGGTGATGAGGGAAATCGGTCGCCTCCGGGAGTTGACTTTTCGCTCGGTCGGTGAGGGAACGGGAACCGCCTTGGATCTGGATGCTTTCGACCGCCACTACCACCAGATTTTTGTGTGGGATGAACAGAACAAAGCCGTGGCGGGCGGGTATCGCGTGGGTGTGGTGGATGAGGTTATTCCAAGCCTAGGTCGGCGGGGCATGTACGCCACCTCGCAGTTCTCCCTGAGCAGGAGTTTTTACAAGGCCTTGGGTCCCGCCGCCGAACTCGGGCGCTCCTTCATTCCGCCCGCATACCAGCGCAAGTTCTCCCTCCTTGGCCTACTTTGGCGCGGCATAGGAGAATTCCTCAACCGCAGGCCGGAGGTCCGCATACTCTACGGTCCCGTAAGCATTTCCGCGGACTACTCGCAAGTGTCCAGGCGTCTCATGGTCCGCTACCTCCGGAGGAACCAGTGGTCCGCGCGCTTTGCCCGCGGGGCCCGTCCTCGGCACCGTTATCGTGGTCCTCGTTTGTCGCCGAGTCTCCGCGATTGGTTGAAGGAAGAGGGGAGGACCCTCGACGAGGTTTCCGCCGTCATCTCCCATGTGGAACCGGACGGCAAGGGCGTGCCCGTTCTCGTGAAGCATTACCTCAAGCTCAACGGGGGCTTCGTGGGCTTCGGCGTGGACCCGAATTTTTGCAACGCTCTAGACGGCCTGATTGTCGTGGACCTCCACGACCTCGACGACGCCCACCTCAAGCGCTACTTTGGGCAAGCCGGATTCGAGCGCGTCCGCAAGGCTGAGCTTCGTTTGCCCGCTTCTGTTTACACAAACTCCTAACTTATTAAAAATTATGAAAACGTCTAAAGTTCGTCCGCTCGCCGTCCTTATCACCCTCTCCCTTCTCTTGCTCGGAGCCTGTCAATCCCGTTCCATCTCCAACGTCGGCGGTGGGTACGGACGAGAATATCAGGGGGAACTCAACGAAATGGCTGTGCTCGGCGTCCGGGTCGACGAGGAGGCGGATGAAGCCTCCATTGCGGAAGCTCTCGCCCAGCGGGCGGTCGAGGAACCCGTTCTGAAAAGCGGGGACGTGGTCGCCCTCATTCAGTCCGGTGCTCGTTTTCCCGACGACGAAATGTTGCACCCCCTCCAAGCCCTCTGCTCCGTCGTTCCCCTTTCCGGCGTGCCGCCTCATGCCGAAGCGCGGGGTAATGAATACGGGAGAGCGAAGGCCGAGAAGTCAGTCAGAATAAACAAGACTCTCCGCCTTGCCGCTGCCAAGGGAGGTGCAAACAAAATGCTCGTTTACTGGGGCATCCTTGAGTCTGCGTCCGATCCCGTCGAAGCCACCAAGGCCCTGTCCTGGGTACCTCTCGCCGGTCGCTTCGTTCCCGACGAGACCCAGCACTTGCAAATGCGCCTGAAGGCTGTCGTTATCGACGTGGCCACGGGCCACTGGACTCTTCTACGGGCCGAGCCCGTACGAAGTTCCCGGATCAGTTCCCGTCTGAGCCGTGAGTTTTCCGACCTCAAGCAAGTCCTCGCTCTGAAGGAAAAGACCTACGGCCAATTCACCGACCACCTCAAGACCAAGTACGCCTTGTAGCGAAGCGCGTTCTCGTTGATCTCGGGCCGATTCAGTGAGACTAGCCTTTCGGGGCTGGTACCCGAACGCGCCTGGCCGCGTGTCTCGCCCGGGTAGCAACCTGCCTGTAGCGATCCAGCATCGCGCAGGCCTCAAATTCGGTTTGCTTCTCCTTCGGCCTTTCCGTAGCGTTCGTCTCTCGTTTTTCGAACGAAAAGGCGCTCTAGGAGAGATGGCAGAGTGGTCGAATGCGCTGGTTTGCTAAACCGGTGAGGGGCCAACAGCCCCTCCACGGGTTCGAATCCCGTTCTCTCCGCCAGCCTTCAGGAGGCTTTGGGCACGGCGCCGGTTGTTTCCAGGCGCGTGCCGCCTTTCTTGTCCATCGGGATGATGTTGCAGATTTGGCAATGTTCGGGGCCCGTCACGAAGCGTTTTAGGTCACCCGTGACGTCTCTTTTTCTGAAAAGACCGGGCTTGCCGGAGATTTCGACGCATTCGAGAAAGTCTTTGCCGTTGTAGCCGTTTTCGTGGGAAGTGGAGAGGAGACCGTCGGGGTGGACGAAATTGACGATGAGACCGTAGCGAATGTGGTCTTGGTATTGTTTACGCACTACATCTCCGATACGGAAGGTACGCTGCTCGGCGTATTTGCTTTCGTCTAGGCGGCGGCAACGTTCTTCGGAGAGTCGAAACCGTTTGTATTGCTGAAGGGGGCCTTTCCGTATAGGCTCCAGATCATGAGGGCTCAGCTGAATGAGTTCGAAGGAGCGTTTCCGTCCCTCTTGGGTCAGGATGATTTCGCCAATACGGGAACGCCCGCCGTTGGGCGGGTATTCTTCCACACGATCCCCGATATCTAGTGGCTTGGGGGCGGTTCGGCGGTTTTTTTCAGGGGCCATAGTGCAAATTTAAGTTACCTCGCTGGATAGGGGGAGTCAACTTTCCGTAGGTTTTTGCCGGTTGTATGCAGGGTGTTCCTGTGCGGTTGACCAGAGATGGTAGAGAATTGGTCGAACCTAGAGTTGCTGTTGGAGGAGGCAATGAGAAGGAGTTGGAGTCTTTCTTGCTGGTTCCGTCGAATAGGGGATGGATGAGGCGGGCCACTTGCGTTTGTATTGCTTATATAACGTTTTCGACAAGCAGAGCGGGCGAGAATTGCTTTGAGGTTTTGTTCGGAGTTAGAGGTGGAGCTGTGCGAGGGAGATTTCCATCCTGATTCGGGGTGCGGTTGAATTTTTCAAAAAAGGGGGTTGCATCATGTTGGGTTACGTGTGTGGATGCACGTCCCTCCCATCATCACTCGGATCGGTTTAACGACTGGTCCCTCCAACGGCTACCTGCTTGCAGGTGGCCGTTTTTTTCGGAAAAGGTTCGGTTAGGTCCGTTTTCGCCTTAAAATGAAAACGCCGAGAGGGCTTAGGCTCTCGGCGTTTCCGGCTTGGAAAAACAAACTAGACTGAAACAAACTGACTTTCGTCGATGGTTAAGACGGGGGTGGTGGGGGAGTCGTTCAAAAAAAACGAAACTTTTTTTGAGTGGAGGGCTTTCAGGGTAGGTTTTGGATGGCGATGCCTTCTTTGTCGAGGGGGGGGACGAGTACCTCACCGTTGCCGTTCAGGATTCTGAGGGCTTTGCCGTTCGAATAGGTGATGGTGATGGAGCCTTGCTTGACGAAGGGCATACGTTCGCCGGTGCGCAGTTGCTGCCATTGGCGCTCTCCGCCTTGGGCGTCGAGGATTAGTACATGGACGCTGTCGAGGGCTTCAATAGTGATTAGTTCTTTTTTTGCGGGTGAGGGGTCGATAGTCGAGGACGGCCGAGTTCCGGATCCTGGATTGGCGGGGGAGTCAGGTCGCGGGGGGGCGGGGATGGTTTCGGGGG
>CAXGVD010000172.1:0-5864 GCA_964012695.1 uncultured Opitutia bacterium | reverse complement strand
CCGGTGAGGGAGGCGTTGATGGCAATCTCGGCGGTTTCGAGGTCCCGAATTTCCCCAACCATAACGATGTTCGGGGCTTGCCGAAGCATGGCTCTGAGGGCGGCGGAGAAGGTCATGCCCACGTCCGCCCGAACCTGCACTTGGTTGATGCCCGAGAGTTCGTACTCCACGGGATCCTCCACCGTGATAATTTTGCGGTCGGGTTTGTTAATGACGTTTAGGGCGGAGTACAAGGTGGTGGACTTGCCCGAACCAGTGGGTCCGGTGACGAGGAAGATGCCGTCGGGAAGACCGATGACGCGCTCGAAGAGTTCCTGGTCGTCGGAGAGGAAGCCGAGCTGGGGCAGACCGAGGCGGAGGCTCTCCTTGTCGAGGATACGCATGACAATGCTTTCCCCGTGAACGGTGGGAAGAGTTGAGACGCGGAGGTCGATCACCTTGTCTCCCGCCTTAACGTTGATGCGCCCGTCCAGCGGCACGCGCTTCTCCGCTAAGCTTACATTGGCCATGAGCTTGGTGCGGGAGATGATGGCGGGCTGAAGGCGCTTGGGCGGGTCGGCCTGTTCCTGTAGCTTGCCGTCTATCCTGAAGCGTATACGGAACTTTTTTTCGAGCGGCTCCATGTGGATGTCGGAGGCCCGGCTTTCGAGGGCATTCTTGATGACGGAGTGCACGTACTTGATGATGGGGGCGTCTTCCTCGCTCACCGTCTCGGGGCTTTGCCCTTCGCCGATTTCGAGTTCTCCCTCTCCCATCTCGTCGAAGAAGCTGCTCATGCGGCGATCTTCGGCGGCCCCGTAGGCTTCGTCGATGGCGCTGAGCACGTCCCCGCGGTAGGCCACTTTGGGATTGATGGTTTTGCCAAGAAGGTGGGATAAGTTGTCGAAGGCGTCCTGGTCCACGGGGTTGCCAAGGGCGAGGTCGATTTCGGTCCCGTTCAGTTCGAGAGGAAACACTTCGTATTGCCGGGCGACATCGGCGGGCACGACGGCCAAAGCCTCCTCGGTGGGGTTCACCTCGGAAAGCTCGGCAGGCTCCATGCCCAGCTCGCCTGCAAGGTATTCGACCAAGGACTCCTTAGGGAAGCCGGTCACCTCCAGCAGGCGGTCCATGAAGACCAGATCCTTGTCGGCGACGTCCTCCTCTGGCCGTTGGGCCACCTCCGCCCATACATCGGCGACGGTCTCCGAGAAGCCCTCGTTGGCTTGCTCGAAGGTTTGCAGCAAATACTCGTCGGTCTGGTTCACCTATTCGGGCAGTGAAAAGAGCAGAACCTAGCCACGCCTTTCCGGTATGGCCATAAAAAATACCTCCCTCGCGCCTAGGAGAGAAGTTTCGAAACAGTCTTCCGTCCGGCGCCTTCTCGTTCAACGCCCGAGCCCCATAAGAAACTCGGGATTGTTCTTGGTTTTTTTCACCCGCTGAATGAACATTTCCATGGCCTCGGCGGGGGGCACGCCCTTGAGCGAGCGGCGGAGGGCGTAGATTTTTTCCAGCTCGTCGGGGTGATAGAGAAGTTCTTCCTTGCGAGTGCCGCTTTTTTCGAAGTCCAAGGCAGGGAAAATGCGTTTGTTGACGAGTTCGCGGTCAAGGTGCAGCTCCATATTGCCAGTGCCCTTGAACTCCTCGAAGATAACTTCGTCCATCTTGCTCCCGGTGTCGACGAGAGCAGTGCCGAGAATGGTAAGACTGCCCCCGCCCTCGATATTGCGGGCAGAACCGAAGAAGCGCTTGGGGCGTTGCAGGGCCGTGGCCTCCACCCCGCCGGAAAGGATTTTTCCGCTATTTGGCATGGTCGTATTGTATGCCCGGGCGAGACGGGTGATGGAGTCCAGCAGGATGACCACATGCCGCCCCACCTCAACCATGCGGCGGGCCTTCTCGATTACGATTTCGGCGGCGTGCACATGGCTCTCCGCGTTTTCGTCGAAGGTGGAGGCGATCACCTCTGAGTCGGGCACTTGGCGGCGGAAGTCGGTGACCTCCTCGGGACGCTCGTCCACCAGCAGGATGATGAGGTGGGCGTCAGGGTTGTTAACCCGCAAGGCCCGGGCAATACCCTGCTGGAGAATCGTCTTGCCCGTGCGGGGTGGCGCCACGATGAGGCCCCGCTGGCCGAAACCAATAGGGGAAACCAAGTCCACCACGCGCATCGAAACATTGTCCCACTCCACATCGGGCTTGGTCTCCAGAAACATGCGTTTGAGAGGGTAGTACGGGGTGAGTTCCGTGAAGGGAATCGTTTTGCTAGCCTCTTCGGGCGGGTTTCCCATGACTGACTCAACACTTACCAAAACAGGGCAAGTGGACTCCTCCATCTTGGGCCGCAGAAAACCCTCCACCACATGGCCGGTCTGGAGACCGTACTCCTTAACGGACGCGGCGGGAACGAAGGCGCTCTGGCTCTTGATGCGGTAGTTGTCCTTTTCCTGAAGGAGCAGGCCGAACCCCTCCTCCATAACCTCCAAGACGCCGATCACGCGGACGGGCGCCTTGTCCTCGAATCGCTTGTGCAGAAGCTGATCGAACAGGTCCTCGCGGATGGGAGCGTGGGGCAATTCCAGTTCGGGCTCCAGCTCGGCGATACGTTCGCGCAGTTCCACCACGTCGAGCGGAATGAGTTCGTTCAGGGCGAGGGCGTCACCCTCGCCCACGCCTGCTTCCTCCGCCACATTCGCCAAGCTCTCCATACTCGCCAAGGCCTCGCAACTCGGCAAAGAGCCGACCTCCAAGGGGCGCCGCTCCTCCAAGTCGGAAGGCGTCTTGCGGCGCTGCTTGCGCTTATGCTTCTGCTGGTGGTGCTTGCCGTGCTTCTGCTGGTGTTGGTGCTGGTGTTGCGGATACTTGCCTTTTTTCTTTTTCTGCCGGTTTTGCGGGTGTTGGTGCTTGTGCTGCTTCTGCTGTCCGCCCGATTGCCCGGACTTGTTTGAAGACGAATCCTTCCCCTCTTTGTCGCCGCTCCCCTCTTCCTCGGGCGGAGGCCCCTTGTCCTCGGGCGGCTCGGAACCGTCCGTGCTGAACAGCACTTGGGAGGACTCCCCCGAATCGGACGGATCGGAAGATGCGGCGGCTTGGGAAGATTCGCCGGAAGACTCGGAAACTTCGGGAACTTCAGGAGCGGAGGTCTCCTCCTCGGAGGAGTCTTTTTTCTTTTTGGAGCGCGTAAGCGGCATAACGGTGTCGGGTGAAAAGGTTAAGGGATGAAACAATTGAAAACGCCGGGACGGCGAAGGAGGCCATCAGCCCAAGGCCGGCAAAAGCCGTTCCATCTGACGGACCAACCACGGAAGAGTCCCCTCGCCCAGCAAAACGTGATCGGCACGCGACGCCTTCTCCCCGGCAGGGAGTTGAGCCGCGAGACGACCCGAGGATTCCTCCTCGCTCAAGCCTCTTTCATGCAAGCGATGCATTTGTGTTCGTTGATGGGCGTAAACGGATAAGACGAAATCGAATTCGGACTCGAGTTTCTTCTCGTACAACAAGGGGATTTCCACCACGACTCGGTCGGCTTTCGTCGTCCTGGTCGCTTGAAGCCACTCCTTGCGAATCAAAGGGTGGAGCAACTCCTCGAGCCACCTCCGCTTGGAAGGTGACGCAAATACTAGGCCGCCCAAACGCCCCTTGTCAATCGTTCCCTCCTCCAAAAACACCTCGGTCCCGAACTCGCTCCGCACCGCCTCCTTCACTCCCTCGTCCTCCGCCAGCACCTGCCCCGCCAAGGCATCCGTCGAAACCACCTCCCAACCGTTCCGCCCCATGATTTCCGCCGCCGCCGACTTCCCGCAGGCAATGCCTCCGGTCAATCCCGCCACGACTTGTCCCTCGCGACCGCAACTCATAGATAGGCTTCTCAAACACCTTCACGCGGAAAACCGCAACCACGGAACGAATAAAGAATGCCGCCATCCTTCGCCAAGCACCCAGTCCAAGAATCAGCTTGCCTTCGTAACGCTTCACTCCATGCTTCTTCGCTTCGCATTTGAACGGCTCGGTAGGGTATCCAAGTGGCTAAAGGATGCGGACTGTAAATCCGCCCGCTTCGTGCGTTCGTCGGTTCGAATCCGACCCCTACCACCAGCCTTCGCCTCCCCTTTTCAAACGGCGAGTATTGACTTCCCGGACGCTTCCAGCACCTTCCGAACCGTCATGAAGAAATCCCGCAAATGGCTAGCAATCGTATTGGGCGGCGTCATCCTCTTCCTCTACCAGTTGTGCTCCGGCCGCTTCAACGTTCCCCAATGACCAGCGCGGCCCAAAACCTAGGCCAGCGCCTGCTCACGGGAGGCCTCCTCGGCTTCGCCCTCGCTCTCTTTCTCGCCGAACGCATGAGTGCCGCCCTGCACGAACTCTACCATGACGAAGCCTTCTGGCGCACCCTCGCCGGAGGCGGCTCCCCAAACGCCATCGCCGACTACGCCACCAAAGTTCTCTTCGCCTTGATCTTGACGGGAGCGTGGTTGATGCTCTGGAAGTTCGACGCCTTCTTCGCCCCCTCCCCTGAAAAAATCGAAACCACCTGCTACGAGGACAAAGACGATACCCCCCGGGAGGACCTTCCGCCCGATGAAGACGAAGATGACGAAACCATCTCGGGCGACGAAACCGATTACGAGGAAAAGGAGCCCTCCCCCACTTCTAAAGAAAACCGATTCGCCGGGGTGCTGGGCCTGACGACCGACTACCAACCCGAAGACGTCAAAGCCGCCTACCGCACCCTCATCGCCCAATACCACCCTGACAAAGTCTCCCGCATGGGCGACGAAATCAGAGAAGTCGCCGAACGGAAAGCCAAGGAAATCAACGAAGCCTACCAACACTTCCGCCGCAAATACGACCTCTAGCCATGCCACCCTCCAGTCACTTTTTTCAAGAACCTCACAAGGCTTGCTTCGTTCTTCTCGCCCTCTTTGCCATACTATCCTGTAACCTCGCCCTTTCCGCGGCTTCGGCGAAGCGTCCGAACGTTTTGTTCATCATGTCGGACGACCATGCGTACGAGGCGGTCGGAGCCTATGACTCCTGGCTCAAGGACTTTCTCCACACGCCCACCTTGGACAAACTGGCGGCAGAAGGCATGCGCTTCACCAACGCCTGCTGCAACAACTCCATCTGCTCGCCTTCCCGGGCCAGCATCATCTCTGGCCAGTACAGCCACGTGAACGGCGGGCTAAACCTTGGTTGCGGCCTGCGGCCCGACGCCCCAACCTACGTTGGCGAACTGACCAAGGCGGGTTACGAAACCTGCGTGGTGGGCAAGTGGCACATGAAGCAATTTCCACGAGGAGCCGGTACCTACGCCGTCACAAAGGGTCAGGGGAAATACTTCAACCCCACCTTCCACCGGCCCGACGGCTCTACCGAAAAACACCAAGGCTACTACGCCGACCGCTACGCCGACCGGGCCTTACGCTGGCTCAAGGAAGAGCGGGACAAGAGCAAGCCCTTCTACCTCAGCCTGCACTTCAAGGGGCCGCACGAATCCTTCGAGTACCCCGAGCGTTGGGCTCATCTTCACGAGGGCGTCAATATACCTGAACCCGACACTCTGCACGAGGACGTCTACGCCTCCAGCCCACATCTCAAAGGACTTCACTACTCCACAATTTTCGACGCAAAGGCCCCCAAGTCTTACTACTACGCATACCTGCGCGACATGCCCCGTCGCTCCAACGATCCGCGCGAGCGCCGCTCGATCGGCTACCAACACCTCATCCACAAGTTCATCCGTTGCGTGGCCGCCATCGACGACAACGTGAAGCGCGTTCTCGACCACCTCGCAACCGAAGGCCTGCTGAATGACACCCTCGTCCTCTACACCTCCGACCAGGGCTACTTCCTCGGGCAGCACAACATGCACGACAAGC
>CAXGVD010000171.1:0-5873 GCA_964012695.1 uncultured Opitutia bacterium | reverse complement strand
AGCTCCGTTTTGCTCCATGCGATAGAGGTAGACGGCCCCCTTATCGGACAGACCAGAGGAATCTCTACCGGAAGCGCCGATGGCAATAAGATTGCCGGAGACGGAAACGGAACCTCCGAAATAATCGTTTGCCTCACCGTCATTCGCGGTCAGCTTGGTCAAGTGAGTTGCCGTACCGTTTTGCTCCAGATGAAATAAGTGAACGGCGCCCGCATTGCTTCCTCCTCCAGTATCAACATTGTAAGCACCTACCGCTATAAGGTTTCCGGACTGCGACAATGCCGCGCCAAATAAATCATTAAGCGCCCCGTCCGGTGCCTTCACCTTGTCAAGAAAAGTGGCAATCCCATTTTGATCCGTGCGGAAAAGGTAGGCGGCGCCTGCGTTGGAAACACCACCAGGGTTTGCAGTGTGGGCACCCACGAGGAGAACGTCCGCATCAAAGGAAACGCAATTTCCAAAATAGTCGCCTGTCGAGGCATCGGGTGCGGTAACCTTAGTTAAGAAAGTGGCGTTGCCGTTTGCCTCCAAACGAAAGAGGTAAACGGCTCCCGCGTCATTCTTGCCTCCGATGTCGGAGCCAGTGGCGCCAATGGCAATAAGGTTGCCGGATTGTGACACGGATCGTCCAAAATTTTCATAAGAAGCAGGATTGGGGGAGGTCACTTTCGTCGTCAAAGTGATGGTGCCATTTTGTTCCACGCGAAAAAGGTAGGTGGCTCCCGCTCCGTTCAATGCTCCATGAGGCGCCAAATAGGAGCCAACGGCTAGAATGTCACCCGATTGAGAGACAGACATTCCGAACTGGTCGTTTATCGATCCATCAGAAGCGAAAACTTGACCGAGGTAGGAGACATTATCATCAGCCTCCTGACCGGACGCAGAGGAAAGCAGGAAGAGGAGAGTCGCAACCGACCACAAGCCGGCCCTTAACCCTATATCAACGCCAAGGACAGGAAAAATCTTTGGGACACGAACGAACATCTCGATAAGCTTATTCTCGCTATATCAGATAAGTTCCCGAGAAATGCGCAGAAACGACAATCACTCCTTGTAGCGTACGCACCTAAGCCCAATGCCGGGGTCATTTGTCGTGCTGGGAACGGTAAACATTAAGTTAAACAACGACCCCGGATCAGGATTCCCCTGAAGAGTTTCGCCGACTTTGTTCAATCCCAGATACGAGCCACCGAAAACCTCGGCGTTGGCCGTCGGATTCGGATTGTTTGGCTCACTAATATGAGCGTACTCTCCCCATTCACCCACATTTCCGAGAAGATTTTTCAAACCATAACCATTAGGCTGAACTAGATCGGGGGTAAGTGGGCCATTGCGCACAGGTCCTCCGGTTATTGTGGCTATGACTTGAACGTCAAAGTTAGCAAATTCCGCAGGGCTTTGATCACCCCAAGGCCACTTTTTCTTGTGGTTCCCTCCCGTGGATAGCTTGAAGAAGAGATCACTGGCGGGAAGGCGATAACCATTCGAATTCCAGCGAATCGAGTTACTGACGGACGAAAACCACACATTCGGGTCTCCGGTGCTTATTTCTTGACCGAAAGTGGGGTGGGAAGCGCCTTGCCGAAAAACTTGGGATAATCCCGGGTCATAAACGCCATTGTTGTTAATATCCACGAATTCCAAGGGGTCGAAAGTTCCATTCTGGTTAGCATCCGTGAAAGGCTCGCCGGGCTCCCAATGGCCGTTCATATTGAGATCTTTGCTCGAAACGTGAGCTTCAAAAGTGTCCGGGCCATTGGTTATCAAGCCATCTCCGTTGCGATCACCAATGGCTTCATCCAAATCCAGATAATAGGCAGGCTCGAGCCCCTCTTTCTCGGAACGCGCATTACACCACTTGAGAGCCTGCCAGAAATTTATGCCCGAAGCGGGCAATTCAGGATCAACTCCCGACGGCATAAGTGGAAGTAGGGTATATCCATTGCTGAGCCCCCAAGTCGCGACTTCATTCCATTTTGCATTGGAAACTTCAGTGGGATCCACCTTGATTAGCCCCAAACTGGAATTCTTATCGGCGAAATGTTCGGGTAGATAATTGGAATAATCCTGCCATCTTTCATTAGGGTCTTGCGCCCAATCAGCATAGTACCAGTACTGATCCCATGCCACGGTCAGGAGACTGGAGTCAGCTTGACTTGAATTACCCCCGGCAGGTTGAGACGAAGAACCACCATTAAACCCGGAAGGCTCGCTGCCGTAGGTTGCAATTACCCTGATTCTGCCGGAAGGCGTGAACTGACCATCCCAATCCGCACCGGCATCCCAGACCACGGATTTGGCTCCGGGAGCTACTCCCGGTCCTGCATGTCCGGTAACAGACTGACAACGAATGGGAAAGGTTAGCCCATTATTGGGGCTAAACCACAGTTCAACATAAACAGTCTGGTTGCCATCAACTGCCAAATTGTAGCTTACGTTGACGAGTTTACTGGCAGTCTGTTGCCCTGCAATTACTCCGGAGACCGCCGGCGGGGAGGCCAAGACTCGCAAGGGAGCAAGCAAAGTAACGGACAAAACTATTAGTGATGTATATATTTTGGTGATCATGGTCACAACGGGTTCTTCGAAAAATCTAGTGAGTAAAAAGATATTTGAGCCAAAACGCAACGCTCTAGCAAATGAACTAATAGGACTTCAATTAGCGCAACTCGGCCAAACATTACGTTTTTTTTAAGCTTTCTCGTTTCGGGGCACATCGCATCCTCACCCCACAACCATCCCGCTGCCTCAGGAGCAGCACATGTTCGCCTGGTACAGGCTGAATCGCACCTTCGTTACTCGGTCTTTTTTCCGGCAAACTCCAAAGGCGTTGCCCCAGGATAAGATGAAGGAGGCCATTGGCCGCGAATCCGTGGAAGCGTTGATTGCGTGGGAGGCCAAGCGACCTGTCACGCATTGGGAGCAAAGCCCCCTACCCCTCCCCGTCCGCAGCCAGTTGAGCGATGCCCTTGAGATCGAGCTTGCCCGTGGGAAGGAAAGGTATCTCGCTCACCCGCTTCACTTCCTTCGGAATCCAGAGGTTGGCGAGGCCGGCGGCGACGAGTTCGGTTTTGAGGGCGTTGAAATCGACTTCCACGGCGGCAAGCAGGACGAGGCTTTCGCCCTTGGCGGGATCAGGCTTGCCGGCAACAGCGACAAGAGGCCGTTCGGCCTGCTCCACCCCCAGCACCTTGGCAATCTCCTGCTCCACCGTGCCGTGCGGCACCATTTCGCCGCCGATTTTGGAGAAGCGGGATAGCCGTCCCTCGATGAAGAGGAAGCCGTCCTCGTCGAAACGGCCCAAGTCGCCCGTGTGAAACCAGCCATCGCCCGACAATACTTCCTTCGAGCGCTCGTGGTCGCCGAGGTAGCCGGAAAAGACGTTGGGCCCGCGGAAACAGAGCAGGCCCGTCTCGGTCGGGGGGCGAGGTTCGCCCGAATCGGGCTCGAGGACGCGCCCGGCGGTCCCCGGCATGAGCTTGCCCACGGAACCTTTGCGGGAAAGGCCGTCGGGGCGGTTTATGCTGAGGACGGGGGAAGTCTCGGTCAACCCGTAGCCCTCCAGATAGCTGCAATCGAAGGAACTTTCCCACTTTTCGGCGAACCCTTCGGGTGTCTTTTCCGCCCCCGAAACCACGTAACGCACGCTAGCCATGTCCTCAGGAGACGCTTTTTTCAGGAAAGGCCGCAAAAAGGTGGGCGTACCGAGCAGGACAGTGACGGAACGCTCTTTAATAGCCCCCAAGGCCTTCTTCACCTCAAGTGGCGAGGGCACGGTGACCAAGTTTACGTCCTCCAGCAAGGCGAACCAAAGCGTCACCGTGAAGCCGAAACTGTGAAAGAGCGGCAGGTTGCCGAGCAGGGTCTCGCCCGGAGCGATTACGGCAATGTCGCGAATCTGCCGGCAATTGGCCAAAAGGTTGCGGTGGGAAAGGGAAACCCCCTTAGGCGTCCCAGAACTGCCGCTGGTGAAGAGCAGGCCCGCCTCGACGTCTCCCCCCGAACGCGGTATTTTCAAGAGGCTGGCCGCCAAACCGCTCGGCAAGGCCAGAACGAGCGCCCGCCGAAACAGCTTGCCCTTTGCGGAACGCAGGACCTTGAGTTCCTCCCCAACGTCCAAGTAACCCTCGGGCCACGGAAAGTCTTTGAGACGCGCCTTGACCTTGTCGGCGCTGATCACGAGTTCGAGGCCAGCCCGCTCGATGGAGCTTTCCAAGGCCGCCCGACCCAGCGAGAAATTGAGGTTCACGGGAGACTTGCCCGCGAAGACGACGGCGAGATTCGCCACCGTCGCCCCCGCTCCCGGAGGCAACACGATTCCGACCCGCTCCGAAGCCGTCAGTTCCTTAAGGCGGTCGGCAAGCAAGGTGGCAAGCACGAGGAGACCCTGGGCGTGAACTTCAGTGGGTTCCGTTCCCGAGTAATCCGTTACGGCCACCCGCTTCTTGTCGCCGTGGAGGGACCGGAAGACCTCGTAGCCGAGGTGACTGCCGAGCAAGCGTTCGTTCGCCTTCGCAAAGGCGCTCTCGCCCGCATCCACGACCTGTTCGTCCGCGCTCACGCAGAGCACCTAAGCGGAATCCGCCGCCGAGAAGCGAGGAAAAAAGGTAAGTGGACGGGCGACGATGACGCCAATCAAACCAAGGCGGGAATGGGCTTGGCGTCCACGACGGCCTTTTGCACGTCTTCGGGGAGGGAGGAGAGGAGGCGGACTTGACCGGGATCGAAGAGAACGTTCATGAGAGTGCCGCGGAGCATATCGGGAGTCACGACGTCTTCCGCAGGTTGCCCAACCAGTTTGTCCGACCTCCCGATCACCTGCCCCATCTTGAGGCCGCCGCCGGCGAAGGCGAGGGTGCAAAGGTTGCCCCAGTGGTCACGCCCACCCTTGGAATTGATTTTTGGGGTGCGACCGAACTCTCCCGAGATGACGAGGAGGATTTTTTCGGAAAGGCCACGGGCTTCACAGTCCTCGATGAAGGCGGAGGCTGCCCTATCCACGGCAGGCCCGAGGACAGGCATACCATCGTCCACACCAAAGGCATTACCGTGCATATCCCAGCCCGTGCTGGTGACGGTAACGAAGCCGCAACCGGCCTCGCACAATCGGCGGGCCATCAACATTTGCTTGCCCAAGGCCACGGGCGACTGCCCGGGAATAGCCTTCCCGTTTTTCTTTTTCTTGGCGAGGTGTTTTGGGGGCGAGAAGGCGGAGGTGTCGTAGCGTTCGACGGTGCGGGGGTCTTCCTGAGAGAGATCGAAGGCGTCGGTGACCCCACCGAGAATGACATCGAAGGCCTTTTGGTGCAAGGAATCGGCAGAGGAGAGGGCGTTGTCGGCGGAACGCTTGAGGTCGTCAATGCGGGAAAGCAAGCCGCGACGGTTGTCGAAACGTCCCTCGGGCAGGCGAAGCTGCATGTCGTCAAGGATGGCACCCCCCTTGGAGGGGTCGAAAGCAGCATATGACTTGGGAAGATTGCCTAGGGAGGTGATGCGGGAAGCTTGGTTATTCAGCTTATCGTAACGCTTGCCGCAGGTGGAGGGCACGACGACACAATTGTTGGGCAAGCCCGTGCGGGTGCTGGTAATGCCTGCGATGCGGGCGTACAAGGAGCCCATGTTAACGCCGGTGGGGTTGCCTCCGGCGGCAACGAGGGCGGCGGCACTGCCGTGGCTGCCGTTGCCGTGGCGGAAGGAGCGGACCACCGCCATCTTGTGGGCGAGCTTGCCCAGCATGGGGAAATGGTGGCCGAAGGTGACGCCGGGCAGGCTCGTCTTTACCTCCCCGAACATGGCACGGTACTCGGAAGGAGCGGTCATCTTGGGGTCGAAGGTCTCGACGTGGGTAGGGCCGCCCTGAAGGTTGAGGAAGA
>CAXGVD010000170.1:0-5874 GCA_964012695.1 uncultured Opitutia bacterium | reverse complement strand
GGCGGGAGCGGTGCCTACGGAGGCGGCGGGGAGCACCTTGTCCTTGAGTTCCACAACGATGCGCTCGGCGGTTTTCTTCCCGAGGCCCGGAGCCTTGGCGAGGAGGCCTACGTCTCCCGCCGCTATTGCGGACTTCAAGGTGGGGAGCGAGAGGGAGCCGAGGAGGTTGAGGGCGATGCGCGGGCCTATGCCCGAGACTTTGTCGATGATGAGGCGGAAAAAATCGCGGGACTCTCGGTCGGCGAAGCCATAGAGGGTTTGGGCGTCTTCGCGGTAACTAGCGTGGACGTGGAGCTTTATTTCCTTGCCGAGGGCGGGGAGTTTCTCGGAGGTGGTGAGGGGAACGTTGGTTTCGTAGCCGAGGCCGCCGACTTCGATTACGGCCAAGTTCGGCTGGCACTCCAGCAAGGTTCCGCGAATGGTGGCGATCATGGCTTCTATCCTTTCAGCCCCAGAACGTCCTGCATGGAGTATAGGCCAGTGGGTTGATCCGTTACCCACTTGGCGGCCCGCAGGGCGCCTGCGGCGAAGATTACTCGGTCGGTGGCCCGGTGTGTGAGTTCCAGACGTTCGCCCGTTCCCGCGAACATGACGAGGTGCTCGCCCACTACGTCGCCGCCCCGCAGGGCGTGGGAACCAATTTGGTTGGCGGGACGTTCGCCCGTGATGCCCGAGCGTCCGTGGATGACGTCTTCATCCTTCAGACCACGGGAGTCTCGGAGAATTTCAAGGAGGCGTTCGGCGGTTCCGCTGGGGGCGTCCTTTTTGTGGCGGTGGTGCATTTCGATGACTTCGGGGTCGTAGCCCGAATCGGCGTCGAGTGTGGCTGCGGCTTTTTGTGTGAGGTAAAAGAGAAGGTTGACGCCCGTGGAGTAGTTGCCCGCCCAAACCATTGGAACGAGGGAGGAAAAGCGGGCGATGGCCTTGCTGTCCTCGGTGTTGTGTCCCGTGGTGCCTATGACGATGGGGATGTGGTGGTCTGCCGCCAGTTCGGCGATGGTCCGGGTGGCGTGGTGGAGGCTGAAGTCGATGATGACCTCTACGTCGCGGTCGTTGATGGCGGCGACGGGGTCGTCTCCTTCGTCGATGGAAGCGACGATTTCGCAACTGTGTTCGGAGGCGATGGAGGAGATGGCTCGGCCCATACGGCCTTTGGATCCGTTGAGGAGGATACGTAGGGACATGATTCGGTACTTAAAGAAGGTTTGGATACTTCCCGTGGGCGTGATCGGGAGAATTGAGGTTCGAGCGCGTATTCGTTAAGTGAGCGGGTGGCTCTCGGCCAGATCCTCGATGAGGCGGCGGCTTTTGGCACGCAGGGGACAGAGGGGAAGGCGGACTTCGTCGTCCTCGATTAGGCCGAGCGTCTTCATGAGGAACTTGACGGGCACGGGATTGGGTTCCACGAAAAGGTCGTTGAAGAGGCGGAGGTGTTCCAGATGGAGGCTTCGAGCGGCTGCGTATTCGTCGGCCAGGGCGAGTCGGACCAGTTCCGCAACTTTTTCTGGATAGGCGTTGGAGGCTACGGAGATTACGCCTTCTGCCCCGCAGGCCATGAAGGGGAGGGTGAGGCCGTCGTCGCCGGACAGGATGAGGTAGTCGGTTCCGAGAGCAGCCGCCGTCTCGGATACCTTGGCGGAACGTCCGCCCGCTTCCTTGATTGCGCAGACATTTGGGTGCCGTTCGTAGAGGGTGGCGACGGTGGAGGTGCTGATTTCAATACCACAACGGGAAGGGATGGAGTAGAGGACGATGGGCTTCTTCGTGCTTTCCGCAATGGCTCCAAAGTGGGCCAGCAATCCCTCTTGGCTGGGCTTATTATAGTAGGGGGCCACGAGGAGAAAGGCGTCCGCTCCCGCCTCGTCGGCGGAACGGGTTAGGTGCAGGGCCTCTTCCGTTGAGTTGGCTCCCGTCCCTGCAATCACGGGCACGCGGCCCGCCGCCGCTTTAACCGTTTGCTCGACCACGGCCAAGTGTTCCTTCGGAGAGAGGGTGGGGGACTCCCCGGTGGTGCCGCAAGGCACAACACCGCTCACGCCATTCTCAAGTTGGCGCTCCACGTGGCGTTCGAGGTCGGCGAAGTTCACTTCACCGTCCTTCATCGGAGTGACGAGGGCGGTGTGAACGCCCTTGAGTCGATTCTTGTCCATTTTAGCTTTTTATGAAAGATGGGGCACCTTCCGGCCCGCTATTTGTCTTGCTCTTTTCGGCAGGAAATTTTCCGTGGTCAACCCTTTTCATGGTGGACGTCAAAAGGATTCGCAATTTCTGCATCATCGCGCACGTCGATCACGGCAAGACTACCTTGTCCGATCGACTGCTTGAGAGTACCCAAACGGTGCAACGCCGGGAAATGAAGGAACAGCTTCTGGACTCGATGGACTTGGAGCGCGAGCGCGGTATCACCATCAAGAGCCACCCCGTTTCAATGACCTATCGGGCCAAGGACGGTGCGGACTACCTTTTCAACCTCATCGACACGCCCGGGCACGTTGATTTCGCCTACGAGGTCTCGCGCAGCTTGGCCGCCTGCGAGGGAGCCCTGCTGCTCGTAGACGCGTCTCAAGGCGTTGAGGCCCAGACCCTCGCCAACGCCCAGTTAGCGGACGGCCTCGGGCTCGCGATAATCCCCGTAATCAACAAAATCGACCTGCCCGGGGCGGACGTTCCCCGTGTGTCCCGGCAAATCGAGGACGTGCTCGCCATTCCCGCCGACGAGGCCATCAAGGCGAGCGGCAAGTCCGGCTTGGGCGTGGAGGATGTATTGGAGGCCGTGGTGTCTCGCCTACCAGAACCTCGTTGGACCGAACCTTCCGAGGCACGAGCCCTCGTCTTCGATAGTCAGTATGATTCCTACAAGGGCGTTATATGCTACCTTCGCGTCTTTTCGGGAGAACTGCGGCGCAACGACGACACCCTCCTCATGAGCGACGGTCGTCGCGTCCAAGTGAAGGAAATCGGCCGTTTCCAGCCCGACCCCGTCCCCACCGAATCCCTTGGGGCGGGAGAGGTAGGCTACCTCGTCACGGGCATTCGGGACGTGGCCGACGTGAAAATCGGCGACACCATCACCTTGGCCGCCGCTCCCGCTACCGAAATGCTTCCCGGCTACAAGGAAGTGCGTCCCATGGTCTTCAGCGGCCTTTATCCTCTGGATACCTCCGACTACGAAAAGCTCAAGAAGAGCGTGGGCAAGCTTCGCCTCAACGACGCCGCCTTCACCTTCCAGTCCGAAACCTCCGCCGCTCTCGGCTTCGGCTTCCGTTGCGGCTTTCTCGGTCTCCTCCACATGGAAATCATCCAGGAGCGTCTGCGCCGGGAGTACGACTTGGACCTTATATCCACATACCCCAGCGTCGTTTACAAGGTGGTTATGACGGACGGCGAAGTCCTCGAAGTGGACAACCCTCTCGAACTCCCCGACGTCACCGAAATCGATAGTATCGAGGAGCCCACCATACTCGCCCGCATCCACGCCCCCAACGAATCTATCGGCGACCTCCTCGCCCTCGTGACCGAGAAACGCGGGGTCTGCAACAACACCGAGACCATAGACGAGTCCCGCGTCATGCTCACCTGCCACCTCCCCCTCAACGAAATTCTCGTGGACTTCAACGATCGTCTCAAAAGCATCACCCGAGGCTATGGTTCGATGGACTACGACATGGACGAGTACGTCGACTCCGACCTCGTGCGCATGGAAATCCTCGTCAACGCCGAACCCGTGGACGCCTTCTCCACGATCGTTCACCGCGAAAAAGCCGAAATTCGCGGACGCGCCCTCTGTTCCAAGCTAAAGGAAATTCTTCCCCGCCAGCTTTTCAAAATCGCCTTACAGGCCGCCGTCGGCGGACGCATAATCGCCCGTGAAACCATCGGGGCTCTCCGCAAGGACGTCACCGCTAAGTGCTATGGAGGCGACATCTCTCGCAAGCGTAAGCTTCTCGAAAAGCAAAAGAAGGGCAAGAAGCGCATGAAGCAAATCGGCAACGTCAACATCCCTCAGGAAGCCTTCGTCCAAATCCTCAAAAGTTCCACCTAGGAGATAAACCAGACGTGATCGAAGCCGAAAATTCGCCCGAGGCCAAACCAGTGGCTGACGACAAGCCCGCCTCACGCTCCCTCCGCAAGGGCGCCAAGGAAGTCCTACGTTATGCCCAAAAGACTTTTCTTTATCGGCGCGACGAAATGGACGAGGCAGCCGCCGCCGCCATCGAGGAAAGCCTCTCCGCCCTTGATGAGGCCGCAGGCGACAAAAACGTCGGGGCCGAGGAACTGGAAAGCAAGGCCCAAAATGCGGATGACCTCCTTGGCCAACACGCCGAAACTTTCTACCGCAAGAAAGGTTGGGTGGAAAACGTCGAGATGCTTCTGGTCGCCGCCATCGTAGTCCTAGGCATACGCAGTTTCTTCCTCCAGCCCTTCATCATCCCCACGAACTCGATGTACCCCACCTACTACGGGATGCAGCCCAAGGTCTATGCTGAAGGCGAAGAACCCGGCTACGGTGGGCGCATTTTGGACAAACTGCTCCTCGGCGCCTCCCACTACCGCCTGGACGCTGAAGCCGACGGAGCCGGCCTCTACCTTCTGCCCGGGTCCGACGGTCTCTACACCAAGGTGACCGACACCTTCCCCGACGGTAAGTTCTTCATTTTGCCTGCGGAGGCTAGGGAGTACCGCTTTGAAATCGGGGGCAAGGTTCATCCCCTACGCGTTCCCGCGGAGTTCGATATGGATAAGTTCCTTCTCCGCCTCTACGAAGGCGAGGATCCTCAAGGCCGTGTCCTTTGGGCGAATGAAAACGGTCGCGTCAAACTCACGGACAAGGAGTTCAGCAAGGGGAAAACCGTTTTTGCTTTCGACGTTCTTCTCGGCGACGCCCTCTTCGTGGACCGCATGAGCTACAACTTCGTCCGGCCGAAAGTTGGCGATCCCGCCGTGTTCCGCACCGCCGGCATCGACGCCCTCAACGAGGAACTGACCCACGCTTCCGTAGGCCGTTCTGGAAAAATCGGCGAAGACAAGTACTACATCAAACGCCTCGTGGGAGGCCCTGGAGACGACCTGGAAATGCGCGTTCCAGAAAACTTCATCCCCTTCCCCCCTCCCGACTATCCTCACGACTTCCGCAACGGCGTGCCTAGCCTCCTGTACCGCAACGGCAAGCCTATCGAAGGTGTGGAGGCCTTTACGAAAAACCGTGAACGCGTGGAAGCCCTTGCCAAGGATTTTCACGCTCCCAACCCCGAAAACTACCCCGGCTACAGGGCGAACTACGACGCAGTCCACGGACTCCTACCCAACCGGGTCCCCCTTCGCGTTCCCGCCAAGGGCGGGGAAGGCAACCCCACCGGCCAAAACTTCTACTTCGCCATGGGTGACAACTCTGCCGACAGTAGCGACGGTCGAACCTGGGGCTTCGTTCCCGAAAGCAAAATCGTCGGCCGAGCCCTGTTCGTGTACTACCCCTTTACCAAACGTTGGGGGCCAGCCGAGTAGGAAGGGGAAGCCTCAAGCACCTTTCTCTATCCCGAAAGCTTCGGTGAGGAGCCACTCGGCGGCGGAGAGATCGGCCGGTTGGGAAAGGAGGGCCCTGAGATCTTGGGCGGCTTCTTGAGCCAAGGCGATTTCCTCGGAGGAAGCGAGGCAGGCGAGAAGGCGCCGGGAAAGGTTGGCGGGGGTGGCTCGGCTTTGGAGGAACTCCGGGTAAACGGGGCGTTCCGGTAGGAGGAGGTTGGCCATACCCAAGTGGGGCACCTTGACGAGGAGTTTCCCGAGCAAATAGGTAAGGGGGTGAGCCCGGTAGGCGATGGCGCCGGGAATGCCCGCCAAGGCGCAGGCCAAGGACATTGTGCCCGAACTGGTAAGGAC
>CAXGVD010000169.1:0-5876 GCA_964012695.1 uncultured Opitutia bacterium | reverse complement strand
CCCCCCCCCCCCCCCCCCCCCCTCCCCTCCCCCCCCCCGCCACGACATTGGAGAATCGACCCGACTTGCGAGCCGCCCGACTCCGCCTTCGGGCGGCAGGCCACGAGGAATCCGCCACGAGGAAGAACTTGCTTCCTTCCCTGTCCCTCTCGGCCGGGCCGGGCGGACGCTCGCAGGAGTTCGAGGACTTGCTCGACCAACGCTTCCGCATCTGGAGCGCGGCGGGCAACCTCACACAACCACTCCTGCAGGGTGGACGCCTGCGCGCCGACCTCCGCCGGGTGCAAGCCGCCCGCGCTGCCGCCGCCGCAGCTTACAAGTCCGCCGGCCTCGCCGCCTTTCTGGAAGCAGAATCAGCACTCGCCGCGGAAAAGTTTCTGCGGGAGGAGGAGTTTAGTCTCGCCGAGGCGACCGAAGCGGCCGAGACCGCAGCAGAGCTCAGTTGGGACCGCTACCGCCGGGGGTTGGAAAACGTCTTCGCCACCTTGGAGGCGGATCGCCGTCACTTTGAAACGGAAAGCCTGCTCCTCTCCACCCGGCGAGCCCGCCTGCTCAACCGCGTGGACCTTCACTTGGCCATGGGAAGAGAAGCCCTGCCCAAGCCCGAGAAGCGGGACGAAAAACCGCCCAACGCCGAACCATGAAAAAGTTTCTGCACCCTCCCCTCAGTCGGCACTCTCCGCAACCTTCCGTGGTCGGTGAGAGTCGAACCATGAAAAAATTTCTGCTCCCTCCCCTAATCCTAGCCCTGTTCGCATGGGCAGCTTGGTCGCTGGTGTCCTTGAAGAAGGAACCGGAACGACGCCCGCCCAAACAACGGGCTCCGGTGGTCGAGTTTCTCGTAGCCGAACGGGAGAACCTTCGCCTTTACGTGGACGCTTTCGGCTCCGTGCGTCCACGCACCACCACAACCTTGCTGGCGGAAACGCCGGGTCTGATCGAGGGCGTGGCGCCGTTCGGCGGGGAAGAGGCGAACCGTTCGGGACCGCCGCCATCGTTCAGGGCAGGCGGATTTTTCGAGAAAGGAGACTTATTGGTCAAACTGGAGGATGTGGAACTGAAGGCGGCACTCGCCCAAGCCAACGCCATACTGAGTCGGGCGGAGCTGCAATTAGAACAGGAACGAGCACAAGCCGAGCAGGCCCGGGCCGAATGGGAACTCGACCGCAACTGGACGGAAGCACCGCCACTGGTGAAACGCATCCCGCAAATCCGTCGAGCAGAGGCCGAGGTGACAGCCGCCCAAGCCGCCTTGGCCCTAAGCGAACGCAACTTGGACAAGGCCCGAGTAAGGGCTCCTTTCCGGGGCCGGGTACTAGAAACCATGGCGGACGTCGGCCAACGGGTGGGAGCGGGGGCATCCTCGGCTCTCGCCCAAGTCTATGACTTGGAGTCCGGAGAAATCGATTTCTCCCTCAGTCGCACCGAACTGGACCTGCTCCGATTCGGAGCCACCTTTGCGAGTTCCGAGACAAAGCCCGAAGCGCTGATTCTCGACGATGAAGGCACTCCAGGGCACCACGGCGTCCTCGAGCGCTCGGAGGGCGTAGTGAGTCCCCGCACCCTGCTCACTACGGTGGTGGCCCGGATCGACGGTTGTTTCGCCAATCCCTTCCCTCCGCCTTCCGCAAGCTCTACGCCACCACTTAGTCCCGGCCAATTCGTAAAAGCACGCCTGCTCGGCCCGGAGGTGGAGGTGTTCCTAGTGCCTGGTTCGGCCTTTCGAGAACGTGATCGTCTGCTCGTGATCGACGAGGAGGATCGGCTCCGGTTCCGCAAAGTTCGATCGCTCAAACAGGCGAATGATGCCGTTTGGGTGGAAACCGGCTTGGAGGAAGGCGAACGAATCTGCCTCACGCCGCTGGATATCGTTGCCGAGGGTATGAAGGTGACGCCGACCGAGGAACGAATTCCCATCGAGAAATGATTGCTTGGTTCGCCAGAAAGGGGGTGGCGGCCAACCTGTTGATGGGTGTCATACTCATCATGGGGGCCTTTTCCATCAAGTCCCTGAAGGTGGAAATGTTTCCCGAATTCGACTTGGACATCGTAACCGTCTCCGTCCTATACCCCGGAGCTGCTCCGCCCGAGGTGGAGGAAGGCGTCTGCAAGCAGATCGAGGAAAAAGTCTGGGACCTGACGGGAATCAAGGAGATGAATTCCATCGCCCGCGAAAATGTGGGCGTGGTCACACTGAGCGTAGAACGCGGCACGGACTCCCGCGAACTGGCGGACGAGGTGAAGACCCGAGTAAATGCTATCACCACCTTTCCCGAGGAGGCGGAAAAACCAATCGTGGACGTGGCCGCCCGCAAGCGTCGGGTACTGGCTCTGGCCATCTACGGAGAGTGCGGGGAAAAGACCCTGAGGTCCCTTGCGGAGCAGGTAAGGGACGATCTCATAGCCCTGCCAGGCATCACCCAGATTGAAATCGCGGGTGTGAGGAAACCGGAAATCGCGATAGAAGTCCCCGAACTCGCCCTGCGGGCACGCGACCTGAGCTTTGACGAGGTGGCCGCCGCCCTGCGCCGCTCCTCAGCGGACGTGCCCGGGGGCGTGGCCCGCACCTCCTCGGGTGAGACCCTGCTTCGCTCCTCGGGCAAAGCCCGTGTAGGCGAGGAGTTCGAGAAGGTAGAGGTGTTGGCCTCGGGCACTGGAGCGCGCGTCCCCCTGAAGGACTTCGCCACTGTGACGGACGGCTTCGAGGACCGCTCCCTCTACACCCGCTTCAAGGGCAAACCCGCCGTCACACTACGGGTCTTTCGGGTGGGAAACCAAAGTCCTCTGGACATCTCCGACAAGGTGACAGCCTACACCAAGAACAAGTTGGCCGAACTGCCGGAGGGCGTAAGCATCGAGGTCTGGCAGGACAGCTCCTTTTACCTGCGCGGACGTCTAGACATGATGATAGAGAACGCCCTCATGGGTTTGGTCCTCGTCTTCGCGGTACTCGCCTTGTTCCTGCGCCCCTCCCTGGCGGGTTGGGTGGCCATAGGCATACCCGTGTCCTTCCTTGGGGCCTTCGCCGTAATGGGTCCGCTGAACGTATCAATCAACTTGGTCAGCTTGTTCGCCTTCATCGTGGTACTAGGCATCCTCGTGGACGACGCCATCGTGGTGGGCGAATCGGTCTACACTCGGGCCCGCGGCGGGGCTTCCCCTCTGGAGGCTTCCATCATCGGAACGCGGGCTGTAGCAACGCCCGTGACCTTCGCCGTGCTGACCAGCATCGTGGCCTTCGTGCCCATGCTCTTCCTGCCGGGCTGGCTCGGCCAATTGATGCGGGACATTCCATTGGTCGTTATTCCCGTGCTGGCCTTTTCTCTGGTGGAATCCAAGTTCATTCTACCTCATCACCTCTCGCTCTGCCGATTCGACAAACCCGCGGGCAACTTGCTCTCCCGCCTGCAGGCCCGCGTGGCCGCCGCCCTAGAAAGCTTCGTCGCCTCCCTGTATGCTCCTTTTCTGGCGCGTTGCCTGCGCCACCGCTACCTAACCCTGAGCGTGTTCACCGGATTCTTCCTGATCACGATGGGCCTGATCTTCGGTGGCCACGTACCGACGCTTCGGGGTGTTCCTCCGATTCCTTCGGACTACATCTCCCTCAAGCTCACCATGCAGGAAGGCATGCCCTCCGAAGCCACAGAAAAGAACCTGCTCGAACTGGAGCGGGCCCGCCGAGAAGTCGTCTCCCACCTAGCCTCCCTCGGGGAACCTGACCCCTTCCGCCACGTCATGCTCACCATGGGAGCCCAACCCTTCGGAGGCGGACCCAAAGGACAAGGAGCCGGGCAGCAAGCCTCCCATCTCGGGGAGATCAGCGTGGAATTGGTGAAGTCCGAAAAACGAAGCCGAGCGGCCCCCGCTATCTCCGCCCTCTGGCGGGAACGCATCAGGCCCCTGCCTGGAGTCAAGCAACTCCTCTTCCAAGACGTCGCCGCAGGCGGAGACCCCACCGCCATAGACCTCCAAATCGCGGGAAGCGACCTGGACCGCATGAGCGCCGCCGCCCAAGAGGTGAAGAGCGAACTGGCCAACTACCCCGGCCTCTTCGACGTGTCCGATACCCACGCTGGCGGCAAACGCGAACTGCGCCTCTCCCTCAAACCGGAGGGCCGGGCACTAGGGCTCACCCAGTCCGATCTGGGCCGCCAAGTCCGCCAAGCCTACTACGGAGAAGAGATTCAGCGCATACAGCGCGAACGCGACGAAGTGAAGGTCATGCTTCGTTATCCACCAGAGGACCGCCGTAGTCTGGCCGCCCTCTCCGACCTGCGTATCCGAGCCGCCAAGATCATAGAGACTCCGCTGGAAGAAGTGTCGGTCAGCTCCTTCTCCCCAGGGTACCCGTCACTGCAACGAGTGAACCGCGCCCGAACCGTAAACGTCCAGGCTTCGGCGGATAGGGACGTTGCCGACGTGGCCGCAATCGAAAATAAGCTTCAACGCGACTTTCTCCCCGAACTCGCCGACAAGTTCCCCGACCTCCGCTTCACCTTCGTGGGCGAGCGCAAGGAGCAAAGCGAATCGGACTCGGGCCTGCTCCAAGCCACCGCCATCGCCCTATTCGTCATCTTTTGCCTGCTGGCCATCCCCTTCAATTCCTACTTGCAGCCATTCCTCGTCATGTCCGTCATCCCCTTCGGCCTGATAGGCGCAACCCTCGGGCACCTCGCCTTTGGGTTGCCCCTCAGCCAACTATCCCAATTCGGCTTGGTCGCCCTGACTGGCGTAGTAGTGAACGACAGCCTCGTTCTCGTCCACTACGTCAACTCACACCGAAAAGAAATGCCCTTGGAGGAGGCCGCCCGAGCGGCGGGGGCAGCCCGTTTCCGCCCCATCCTCCTCACCTCCTTGACCACCTTTGCGGGCCTCCTTCCCATTCTCTTCGAGCGCAGCCTGCAGGCTCAGTTCCTCAAGCCCATGGCCATATCGATAGGCTTTGGCGTCTTATTCGCCACCTTCATCACCCTCCTCCTCGTCCCCGCGCTCTACCTGGCTCTGGAAGACCTGCGGGGCCTCCTCGGCCTGGGGAAAAAACACGAAGCCGAATCAGCTACGCCCCACAGGTAGCCGCGTTTATCCAAACGCGGACGGACCAAGAACTACTTCTTTCCGCTTCGTTTCCTTTTGCCTTCGGGCTTCTCTCCGGAGGCGAGGACGGTCTCGAAGTTGGGTGCTTCGGTTTCGCAGGCAACGACTTCGGCGGAAACCTTGCGGAAACCAGCATCGCGCAACATGCGGTACAGGTCGTTGACAGAAAAACCGAGCCAGCGGTCGTAGTACAGTTCCCGAGCCTTTTCGAATTCGTGCTCGTTAAGGTCGAGAACCAGGACCTGCCCGCCCGGACGCAACATGCGAAAGGCTTCAGCGAGAGCGATTTCGGGCCGTTGGGCATGGTGGAGGGACTGGCTAAGCAAGGCTAGGTCTACGGACTCGTTAGCCAGCGGAGCCTTTTCGATGTCGCCGTGTTTGTACGTGAGGTTGCTTAGACCGTTCTTTCGGGCCAGTTCCTTGCCCACTCGGACCATGCTGCGGGAGCTGTCTATGCAGTACACCTGCTCGGCCCGGCGGGCGAGTAATTGGGCCAGCATGCCTTCTCCGGCTCCAAGGTCCGCCACGACGATTTCGGGCACGAGACGGAGTAGGAAGTGGCCTATGGCCTCCCATGAGCGACCGGGACAATAGTTTTTGCCAAGGCGACCAGCAACCGCGTCGAAGTATTTCTCCGTGGCCCGTCTGCGCTTCTCCACGATACGGGAGAGCGCCACCGCGTCCCGGCGGGACTCATCGTCCTCCAGAGCCGCGTCCAAGGCCGCCTCGACGAGCGCCGCTTCCCCGCCTTGCGGACGACGGTAGCCATAAAAGGTCTTCTT
>CAXGVD010000168.1:0-5921 GCA_964012695.1 uncultured Opitutia bacterium | reverse complement strand
GTCCTTACCCGCCACGATTTGCTTGGCGAGGTTTTTGAAGTAGGCTTCGCGAGAGTCGATTTTTTTGTCGAGGACGACGCGGTCGAAGCGTTCTTCGCGTTCGATGAGCTTTTCGGCGAGTTCGATTTGGAACTCGGCGGTGAGGTCCACGGCGAAGAGGAGCTTCATGGCGGCGGATTCGGCGGCCTCGATGCGTTTGGAGATGGCGACTTCCTCTTCCCGGGAGAGGAGGGGCACTTGGCCCATTTGTTTGAGGTACATGCGGACGGGGTCGTCCAGCATATCGGCTTGGTTGGTGCGGGCGATTTCCTCTTCGTTTTCTTCCTGCTTTTGCTTGAAGTTGTCGACCTCGGCACTGTCCAGCAGTTTGATTTCGAGGTTGTTGAGGATGGCGATTACGTTTTGGAACTCTTCGGGTCGGGACGCTAGTTCGGGGAGGGCTTTGTCGATGTCCTTGTAGGTGAGGAAGCCTTGTTCGCGGGAGAAACGAATAAGTTCGAGGACTTTGTCGTTTACCTTGTCCTCCAAGGGCTTGGGGGTGGAGAGCTTTCCGGCGGCCTTGGCGGCGGTCTTGGCGGGGCTGGCGACGGAGGCGCTTGCCGAAGCCGGGGCTTTCTTGGCGGCGGCTTTAGTTTTGGTTTTTGCGGGGGCTTTTTTGTTGGAGGAGCCGGAAGCTTTTTTGGCGGGTGCCTTCTTGGCCGCCGTTTTTTTGGCGGCGGTTTTTTTGGCGGCGGGGGCTTTTTTGGCGGCGGGGGCTTTTTTGGCAGCTGGAGCTTTTTTGGCGGGTGCCTTCTTAGGGGAGGAAGTCTTCTTCGCGGGAGCCTTGGGGGCGGTCTTGGAGGCCGGCTTCTTGGTAGCCGCCTTCTTCGAAACGGTTTTCGTCTTCGCTTTGGTGGCCGGAGCCGGGGCCTTCTTTTTCGCGGGAGTTGCCTTCTTGGCTACGGTTTTGGTCGTGGCTTTGGAGGCTTTCTTGGCGGTCTTGGTGGTGGTCGGCATGAGTGAGGGAAGGTTGAATCGCGATTGGGTTGGACAGGGAAAGGGTGGGTGGGTCCTTGCGGAGGTCCCGCAGGGAAAGGAGTTCTTCGTGGAGGCGGGTCAGTTCGTCGCCGGAATCGGGAGGGAGGTTGGTGTAGCGTTCCTTGACGCTTTCTTCCCGGCGTTTGATGTAACGATAGAAGACAGTTTGCAGGCATGACAGGGCCATGGCCCCGGGGTCGTCGTGACTCGGAGCTTCGGCCAAGGCGGCGTAGGCGGCGTTTCGTTCTTCATCGCTGTCCGTCACGAGATCGAGAGTGGCTTGGCCTTCCCAAGTGTCCTCTCGAATTTCCGCAAGGATTTTGGAGAGGATGGACCCGGTCGGGGTGGAGAGGTCGAGCCATTCCGGCTCCACAGCACTCGCAAGCGCGCCTGCGATCTCATCGTAATGCAAAGTGAATGACAATAAGTCGCCTTCGGCGGTTGTCAACCGTCCTGCGCCGTTACGAGGCAAATTGTTTTCGAAGGTGGTGGCGTCGGCAGGGCGGCGGGTTTGAGAGCGGAGGTGGATTTGGAACTCCCGTTGGGCGGAGGCTTCGTTTATGCGGAGGAGTCGGGAAGCTTGGGATAGGTAGGCATCCTTGGTGACTAGGGAGTCGGTTACGGCGATGAGTTCGAAGAGGTGCTTTAGGACAGCGTTGCGTTGGACTGGAGTGGGGTGGGGGATGCCGTCGAGGTGGGAGGATGCGGCGAATTCGATGGGGCCGAGGGCTTGGGCGACTAGTTCGTCAAGGGCGGCGAGTCCGCGTTCGCGGAGTAGGTCGTCGGGATCCGCACCGGGGGCGAGGCGGAGGAAGCGGGCGTCCAATCCGGCTTGGAGGAATATGGGTATGGCTCGGAGGGCGGCTTTGCGGCCGGCGTCGTCTCCATCGAGGAGGCAGTCCACGCCGCCGGGGCCGTAGCGCTTGAGGAGATTGGCTTGGTCTTCAGTGAAGGCGGTGCCTTGCGGGGCAATCACGGCTTGCGCGCCTTGCTCCCAACAGCGTATGGCGTCGAGTTGGCCTTCAACGAGGAGGAAGCGTTCGCCGTTGCGGACGTTGGCCCGGGCCTTGTCGAGGTTGAAGAGGATGCGGCCTTTGTGGAAGAGGGGAGTTTCGGGTGAGTTTACGTATTTGGCCTCGCGGGTGGGGTCGTCCTCGGGGGTTACGGGGAGTTGTCGGGCGGTGAAGCCGACGACGCGGCTCTGGTTGTCCCGGATGGGAACCATGAGCCTGCCGCGAAAGCGGGGAAGGAAGCGTTTGCTTTTGCGGCGTTCAAAGAAGAGGCCGGATTGGTCCAGTTCTTCTTCCGCGAAACCTTTGGCTTGGAGGAGTTTGGGGAGGGAGGTGGCGTCCGCGGGGGCGTAGCCGATGCCGAAGGTATCTGCGATTTCCAAGGAAAAGCCTCGGGCTTCGAGCCAGTAGTCGCGGATGTAGGCGCCGCCCTCGTCCTTGGCGAGAAAACATTCCCGAAACCAAGCGGCGGCGGTTTCCTGTATTTCCAGCAGGGCTTTCTTCTTGGAGCGGGCTTGGGGGGCTTCGGTGGCGGAGCCTTCTTCGTAGCGTATGGGGACCTGAAAGCGGTTCGCGAGGTATTCGATGGCTTCCATAAAGTCGAGGTTTTCGACTTTCTGGATAAAGCTGATGGCATCCCCGGATTCCCCGCTGCTGAAGCATTTGAAAAAACCTTGGTCGGGGTGCACGACGAAGGAGGGAGTCTTTTCCGAATTGAAGGGGCTGAGGCCCTTGAAGTCGCTACCGGCCCGCTTGAGGGTGACGTAGGGGGCCACCACGTCGTGCAGGTTCACGCGAGCCTTGAGGTCGGCGACGAAATCACGGTGAATTCTCGGCATGGGCGAGTCCTGCGGAGCTTGCGGCGGGTGGAGGAACTTGCGGGGATTCAGGGGGTGCCGCCCATGGCGCGCAGTTCGCGCTCGGCTTCCGGGCGTAGGGGATGATCTTCGGGAGCGAGGGTGAGGAGTTTCCTGAAGAGGACGGCGGCGGTGGCGGGCTTTTTTTCGGTGAGGTGGTATCGTCGGGCGAGTTGCCAAAGGATTTCCACGGAGGCGGGGAAGCGTTCGTGGGCCCGTTCGAGTTCTTCGAGGTAGCGGTGGGAAGGCAGGGTTTGGCGGGCGATGCGGAGGTAGTCCATGTGGATGCCAAGGTCTCCGGGAGCGTGGCGAACGGCTTCCAAGGCCTTCATCTCGGCGGTCTCCATTTCTCCGAGGAGGAAGTGGGCCTGGGAAGCGAGGTTCCATGCTTCGGCGTCGGACTGGTTTTCGCGCAAAGCCCGGCGGGTGAAGAGGAGAGCCCCACGATAATTCCTGTTGATCATTGCGAGTTCGGCCTCTTCGAGGAAGCCGAGGGCGACGGGAACGGCGGGTTCCGGCGGCTTGGCGAAGACGTCTGCGAGGGAGGGCGGAGAAGGCGGGGCGGAGGCGTTGGCTTCCTGCGTGGCGTTGGCGTCCACGCGGGCCAAGGGGAGCTTGGCGTCGGCCTCTGCGGGCTCGGTCGTTTGGTTGCCGCCGATGGCCGGAGGCAGTTTGGTCCCGCCCACGACTGGTTCCTGGGCCGCGTTTCCGGTCGAGCCGATCAGGATGGCTGCGAGTTCGGAGGCGGTCTTTCCGGCTGGGGACACGCCTTTCTGGAAGAAGTCGATGCCGCGGCGCCGTTGGAGAAGCTCGGCCACTTCGTTGGCCCGCGGGTTATCGTCCAAGGTGCCGGGATGGGTTTTTTCCATGGCTAGGGCGATGGTTTCCACGGAGTCCTCGTCTTCGAGGCGGAAACGGGCTTCGAGCAGGCCGTGAAAGGGGGCAGGGGAGGCGCCGGGAGCTTTTTGTTCGGCGGATCGGAACCAGTGCTCGGCCTGTGGGTACATGGCCTTTTCGAGGAAGAGGCGGGCCGTGGCCAAGGTGTCTTCGGGGCCCGCTTTTTCGGAGGCCTTGAGAAAGACGTTCAGGGCTTCGTCTTTCTCGCCCAGACGGTTGAGGGCGCGGGCGAGGCTCAGGTGGGCGAAGGCGTCGTCGGGCTTCGCCTTCAAGTAGGTCAGGTAGGCTTGCTTGGCGGCGGAGTCGTCTCCGGAGAGGACGTGGGCTTCGGCGGCCTCGGAAAACAGTTCGGGAGCGGCCCCGAGGTTAGCGGCCTGTTCAAGCCTGAAGGCGGCTAGGGGATAGTCCTCGGCGTCGAGTAAGGTGCGTCCGAGCAAGGTCAGCACGACAGGGGAGTTCGGGTGGGAATCGTTTAGCTCGCGGAGGAGGACTAGGGCTTCCTCGGTTTTTCCCTCGATGCGTTTCTGGATTGCTTCGCCCACGTCGGGCGGCTTTTGTTCCGGTTGCGTGGGCGGAGCGGGTGCTTCCACCTCCGGTTCGCTTGAACAACCGAAGAGGAGCGTCGCCGATAAACCGGCCATGCCTAACACGAATCGCATCGAAAGTTCATTTTCCAAAGGTCGTGAAACGTCAAGCCATGCTCGCCTCGGGGTACGCTTTTTCTGCCTTTTTGGCAGGTTTTGCATATGGGCGGGAGGATGCGGGTGCTTCCGAAGGGGTGGAAGCTCCGAGCGAAGAGGCCCGGACGGTTTTTCGAGCCGAGGCTTCGGGGGAGGAGCTTGCATACCGCCGGACGGTGGCATCCCTCGTGGCCCGCTACGAGGCTTCCTCCGGCGTCAAGCTGACGCCGGCCGTTCGGCCCGAAATCGGCCTGAAGCTTTCCACCCGATTCGCTCCGGGCTTGGCCACGCCCCGCCGCTTGGTCGACGCCCTGCTCGACCTCCTTAAAAAGCGCGGCTACGAGCGCGACGTCGTTTTCCTCCTGGATCTCGAGGAACGCGGCCTGCGCAGGGCCGGGTACATGCCGCCGCCCGGCGAAGCGTTGAGGCGCTACCGCGGGCATCCCGTTTACGCCTTGGACGAGGGCAAACTGTATAATGACGAATGGTTCCACGACAGCCCTCTTCCGCCCGCCAAGGATTTTCGGGCCCGGCTGCTCCTGCGCTACCCCGGAGACCGCGAGTCCCGCCTCCGCGAAGAACGCCGCAGTTACCTCCCCGCGCCTTTGTTTCTTGAGGAGGCCCACTGGATAAACCTGCCCGTCCTGATGGACGACCTTCACCTCGGCTTGGACGCCGCCGCCGCCAACGCCTCCCTGCGGGCGGTGAACAACAACGTACGCTTCTTCGGGCACGCCACCACCACGCCCGCCTCCGCCGCGGAAATCCTCGCCATACCCGAGTATTGGGAGAAACACTTGTTTTCCCTCATCGACCTCTCCCGCTTCCAGTACGCGGGCAGTGGAAACTACAACGCCTCCTTCATTGCCTCGGAACCCACGCTCCTGCTTAGCGAAAACCCCTTCTCCCTCGACTACGTCGCCCAAGGCGTACTCAACGTCGAGCGCGTCAGGGAAGGGTTTGAACAGCGCTCACGCAAGAACTCTCAGCTCTTCCGCTTCGCAAAAGAGTTGGGCTTGGCCGAGGTCGAGAAGTCGAAGGTTGAGAACGTCCCGTAGTGGACTAGTCGACCCGAAATCCTGCGACGAACGCAGCCTGCTCCGGCCCCGGGCCGGAAGTGGTTTTCAGTGACGAGGATGGAGCCACGAATGGCTTGACCGAATCAATATAACCCACAGCATCTTCATCAGGTATTTTAATGCCTTCCTGTAATTCGGTCCATACGCCATGAAAACGCTTCAGTCCCTTGTTTCCCTACTTTTCTCTCCCGGACGAAAAGGTATAGAAGCCCCAATGAGCTCAACCCGCTTCCCCGCGAACTTCCGCCTGCCGCCGTCCGCCTTCCTTCTCCTCCTTTCCGCTTTCACCTTTCCGCCCTCCGCTTTCTCCTCTCCCGTTCCCTACTCCGGCAAAATCGCCCTGAACGGTTTGAACGTGGATGGCGTCCGGGCCTTCACCTT